>CAJAYZ010000619.1 GCA_903949225.1 uncultured Planctomycetaceae bacterium | reverse complement strand
GTGCGGGTTGGGTCGGCGGTCGAGCCGGATGGCGAGCGGCTCGTCGAACACCGTGCCATCGAGATTGGCCGAGGCCCAGCCGAGGGAGACTCGCCCCCCCGGCTCGACAGCGATCCCGTCGACCTCAGCGGCGACCGGGCAGACGCGGCCGATGTGCGTCAGCGGCATGAACACCCGGAAGAACTCTTCCGCGGCGTGGATGATCCGGTCGGGGTCGGCCCGGAGGAAGGCAAAGTCGGCCGGCGTGCTCGCGAGGTGGCCGATCGCGCAGGCGATCGAGTGGATGATCGTGTCGCGGCCGCCGGCGAAGGCGAGATTGGCGAAGCCGAGCATCTCGGCGCGGTCGAGCGGCCGTTCGCGGAAGCTCGCCTTCGTGAGGAGGCTGAAGAAATCGTCGCCCGGGGAAGCCTCGGCCCGATCGAAGCGGTCGTTGAGGTAGTCCTCGAGTTGGCGGGCTTTGGTGGGGCCGTCGTTGCCATGGAAGACATGGACTCCCCAGCCGATCCAGATGTCGGCTTCCGACTCTGGGACGTCGAGGAGCACGGTGAGCGCCCGCGACTGGAGCGGCAGGGCGAACCCCTCGACGATCTCGATCGTGTCGCGCGCAATCGCCTCGTCGAGGAGGCGGGCGACGATCCTGTCGATGCGGGCAACGAAGGCCGGTTGCTTGGCGCGGAGGAAGAAGGGTTCGACGAGCCGGCGGTAGTCGGTGTGGTCGGGGGGATCGAGTTCGATCGGCAGTTGGCGGACGCTGCGGAGTTGCTCTTCCGACGGGATCGGCACCCGGAACGGGGCGTCGGAACTGAAGGTATGCCAGTCCTTCGCGGCCCGGCGAACCTCCTCGTGGCGGAGGATCATCGGGATCTCATCCCCCTGAAACGGACAGCGGAGCACGCCGTCGGTCTCGCGGGCCTTGCGGAATGGATCGTCGATCGAGGTCATGAGGGGGCGTCAGCAGCGGTGGGCTGACGAAGGGTGGCGCGAGTTACCCGGCTAGGATTCGAACCTAGACAAAGGGAACCAAAATCCCTTGTGCTACCGTTACACCACCGGGTAGTGGGCGCTGCGAATCATACCCCATCACGGGAGCGGGAGGGATGGGTGTCAGGCGGATCCTGGCTCCGTTGGGGGAAGCGGCTCGGATCCCCCCTTGGGGAGCTTGTTGGTGACAGCAAAGGAGAGCTGTTCCAACTCGATCGCCAGGTCGACCGCCACGGTTTGGACGTGCGGGGGGAGGGTGAGAGTGACCGGGGCGAAGTTGACGATCCCCTCGATCCCCGCCGCGACCATCCGCTCGGCGACCTCCTGGGCCCGCTCCGCCGGGACGACGATCATCCCCAGTCTGATTCCCTTCTCCCGGACGACCTGCGGCAGATCGTCGATGTGGCGGACGACGAGCCCCCGCACCGTCCCGCCGACTTTCACCGCATCGGCGTCGAAGGCGGCCTCGATGGTGAAGTTCTGCCGGCCGAAGCCGCGGTAGCCGAGGAGCGCCTGGCCGAGGTTTCCCACCCCCACCATCACCACCGGCCAGCGGTGGTTGGTGCCGAGGATGTCACGCATGGCGTGGATCAGTTCATCGCAGCGGTAGCCGACGCCGGGGTAGCCGAACTGCCCGAAGAAGCCCAGATCCTTCCGCACCTGAGCGTCGCTGAAGCCGAGGAGGGCGCCGAGTTGGCTCGATGAGATCGTCTGCTGCCCGGCCCCCTGCAGCCGCTGGAGCTCACGGAGGTAGAGGCTCAGCCGACTGACAACGACCTTCGGGACCGAATGGTCGGACGGGAGGTCGCCGGGCGTGACTCGCGAGTCGGGCATGGGGCGTCGACGCCGTGAAGTGGGACGGTCCGAGCGGAAACTCTACCCCCCAAACCAGCGTCCCCGCAACGCGACCCACCCAGCGGGGGCCCCCGGACCGGCTGCAAACCCCTGCTGGCCATGGTCATCCGAGCGGCAGGATGGCATCGAACCGTGGGGCACCGGGGTGGTCCGAACCGTTGGATCTGTGAATCTGTGACGGATATGAGGGGTCTGGTGGTCTGGAAAAACCAGAACGACTGCGGTGATTGGTCAACCTGAGGGGGATTTGTGGTCGATGGTTGAAGAGCGTGGGAAACCCTGCCCCCACGCCAACCCAAGAGTTTCGTTCCCCTTTTTCAGGAGTCGCCCCGTAAGGGGCGGCATGCATGAAGACCACGTGGCTGAGTTGGCTGCTGGCCGTCGCCTGGATCGTGTCTCCGGTGCTCCGCGCCGACGACGCGATCGGGCTGGCCGGTGAGGACTGTCCCGACGCCGCGCAGAGCGTCCTGGCCGGCGATGCCGGTCAGGCCCCTGACGTCGGCGATTCGGCAGGCGGTCGGATCGTCGAGGATGGTTTTGTCGATGGGGGCTCGGCGCCCTGCGGCCCGACCCGAACGGTGCGCGAGACCGTCTGGGAGCGCCAGGAAATCACCTGCTACAAGACGATGTGCGAACGCATCGTCGAGCAAAAAGAGATCGACTGCGTCCGCTACGAGACGGAGCGATCCTTCAAGGAAGTCGAGTACACCGTCACCAAGCCGGTGTGGGAGACCCGCTCGAAGATCGTGAACTACACCGTCTCCAAGCCGGTGTGGGAGACCGTCACGAAGGAGATCCCGTACACGGTCTGCAAGCCGGTGTACGAGACCCGTGAGCAGACCTACACCGTCTGCAAGCCGGTCTACGAGACGATGACGAAGGAGATCCCGTACACGGTTTGCCGGCCGGTGTACGAGACCCGCGAGCAGGCCTACCCCGTCTG
>CAJAYZ010000618.1 GCA_903949225.1 uncultured Planctomycetaceae bacterium | reverse complement strand
CGGCACCGAATACACGCTCGCCTTCGTCAGGATCGAGCCGTTCGTCGTCCCCAAGAAGTCGCTCACGGGGGACAACTCGGAACGGGTGGACACCCGCGTGCTCCAGGTCATCTACGACTGCTCTCCCGAACGAGACGGTCCTCCCGGCCAGGGGAAGAGGTTGTTCGTTGGGACGCAGGTCGATGTGTTCATCGAGGCCGATAACCGGGCAGGGAGGGAAGGGGGGCTGGATGAGGCGCGAGGACAGGGGGACGAGGAAAGCCCGAAAGGAAAGAACTGAGGACAATGAGCAGGAAGGGGGGCGGCCGGCCTGACCGATTCCAGGCTTGCCAGACCGTGCGGGGGTTGAAAGACTCCCGCCCCATGAGCCCACCTTTCCGCCACCGTCGCGCTCTCGGCATCCCTTCGCGGGGGGTGGCCTTGGGGTGCCTGTTGCTTCTTGCTGGTGGCGGCGGAGAGGCGACGCTGTGGGCTGAGGAGCGTTCTGCCGCGACGATGGAAGCGGGGGGGATGTTCATTCCCGCCCGTGATCCGCGGGAGCTGTGGCGCGAGACGCGAGCGGCGGTGGCTGCCGAATGGCCTCTTGCCAGGGTCGTGGAGCCCGACTTCGCGGCTCGGTCACCGGAGCAGGGCGTGATTGAATCGGCGTGGGTCGAGCCGCCGGCTGAGCCGCTGGTGCCGGGCGTGATCCCCACCAGTCCGAGTCTCTCGCAGCCCCGCCGACAGCGACTCATCGTCCGCTTCTCTCCCGGGACAGCTGGCGCTTGGATCGAAGCGATGCTCGAGACGCAGTCGATCGCCGAGGCCCATGCCCCGGCGGGGCCGGGCCGCGTCGAACTGAGCGGAGGATGGCAGACAAAACAGCCGCTCTCGGGCAGTCGGGATGTGACAACGATGCTCGTCGCCAGGCTGGCTCCGTCGGCCGAACCGATCTACCCCCTACCCCGGCTCTCCAATGAAGGCATCGCAGGGGGGATGGATCGTGAGCCCCCCTGGGCCCACAGCGCCCATCCCCGCCTGGCGAGGACGGGCTACAAGGTGCTCGAGGATTACAAAAACTTCTACTCCTGCGAGGGCCTCGTCTGCCTCACCGCGGCTTTCGGTGCCGGGGCCCTGATGGCCAACACCGGCTTCGACACGACGATGCAGACGGCGTGGATGGACAGCGTCAAGCCGAACGATGTGGGGAATTTTTTCCTCAACTGCAAGGACATCGGCGAGGGGCGTTACGCCCTCCCCGTGTTCGGCGCTGCGGCAGTCACCGGCATCATCCTCGAGGGGAATCCCACCGGGGACATCGTCGGGGAGTGGGGATCGCGTTCGCTGCGGATGTTCGTCGTCGGTGCTCCCCCCATCTACGTTCTCCAACTCGCCACCGGCGCGTCGCGGCCTGTCGACGGGAATGGCAGCCAGTGGCACATGTTCAACGACAACAACGGCGTCAGTGGGCATGCGTTCATCGGGGCGATCCCCTTCTTGGCCGCCGCCGAGATGGTGGAGAATCCCTGGGCCAAGGGAGGGCTCTACGTCTGCTCGACGTTCGTTGGCTTTTCCCGGATGACTGACAACGCCCACTATCCGTCGCAAGTGTTCCTTGGCTGGTATCTGGCGTTTGCCAGTTCGGTGGCCGTCAGCCGGACGGAAATGCACTTCGACTCGATGGTGGTGAGGGTTGTTCCCCTACCGATCGCCGATCTCGGCGGCCTGGGTGTTGAGGGACGCTGGTAACCCCCTCGAGTGGCTCCTCTGGGTAGCCCCTCTGCAGGCCGGTTCTGTCCCGCCTTGGATCTGGCCACGCTGGCCGATCTTTTTCGTTTGATTTCCCAGGAAAGCTTGGTAATTTCCGGGGCTTACGGGGGCTGTGCTGGCTTCGGCGCTTGCGTGGTGAGCCCCATGATTTCTGCCCCGAGCCTTGCCTGAACTCATTCGAAAAGAGGAGCTTTTTCGTGTCTGTTTTGAAGTTTCCCCCGATCAAGACCGTCCACGGACTGATTGACGACCGCACCAGCCTGCCCCGCCATGGCGCCGTGGGCGATGCCTGGTATGAGGAGCACGCCGGGCTGCTGTGGGTGTGGGATCAGGATCTCGAGAAGTGGCGCGATCTGAATCTCTGGCACGGCAAGGGTTTTGCCTCCAGTGTCGCGAATCTCATCGGCATCGGCG
>CAJAYZ010000617.1 GCA_903949225.1 uncultured Planctomycetaceae bacterium | reverse complement strand
GTGGACGGGTGGTGGGAAAGGAGGCGCCGGCAGGGAGGAGCGGTTCTGGCATGGGGAGCAGCGGGCCTGGGGGAGGGCTTGGTGAGGGAGTGCAGGCGCGGTCAGCGGTCGTCGATGACGATCACGCTGCCGAGCGGCACCGGCGGCGGCGCCGGGGGGCCGGTGAGGGACGCGATCGCGCAGGCCTCGTCGGTCTCCCACACGCTCACCTCCCTGGCGATGACGCCGAGGTCGGAGAGCACGCCGGGGCAGACCACCTCGAGAAGATAGCGGGCCATGTTCTCGGCGGTCGGATTCCAGGGGAGGAGAAAGAGCTTCGACGGCGTCGACTGCTGTACCGCGGCAATCGCGCCAGAGTCCTCGACGAAGAGGATGAAGGCGTGGTCCCAGTGGGTGTCGAGCCAGCCGAGGAGTCGCTTCTTGATCAGCGAGAAATCGACGATCCGCCCCACGTCATCGACCGTCGCCGCGCCTCCGGCCGCCACGACCTCGACATCGACCCGGTAATTGTGGCCATGGAGGTAGGCACACTTGCTCTCGTGCCGGTAGAGCCTGTGGCCGGCACAGAATCGTAATTGCCGCACCAGCGCGAGGCTGGTCGTCGAGGCCTGTGGGGATGGCATGCGTCGCCGGGAGGCTCCGAAGCGTGGAGAGAACAGAAGAATCATACCCCCGTGTTTGCCCCCGGGCAGAGTCGCGGACAGAGCAGGCCTTGCCGGATTTGCCGGAGGAATCGACGCCGTGGCATGATCCTCGGGGGGTGACCAGGTCGAATCCGCCGCCGCCGAAACCTTTTTCCAGAATTCTGGGGTCTCCGATGCCGCGCCCTGATCCCACCGACGCTCCCTGGTCCCTCAGGCCGGCGGCTGTCCACCTCCTCAGTCTCCTCCTGCTTTTGCCGCTGGTGGCCAGGGGGGCCGATCTCCCGGCGCAGGCCGCCCTCCCGGTCCGCGAGGTGAGCGTGTTCAAGGATGGCCACGCCTTCGTTGTCCATCGTGGCAGCGTCGCGGTCGATGCCCAAGGGAGCGCCGTCCTCCGTCATCTCCCTGCCCCGGTGATGGGGACGTTTTGGGCCGGCGCGACCGACGAGGGAGTCGGGTTGGCCGCCGTCACTGCGTCGCAGGGCCGAGTCAGGGTGGAGCGGACGGCGCTCTCGCTCAAGGAACTCGTCGACGCCAATCCCGGTGCGGAGGTGCTCGTCACCGAAGTCCCGCCCGCCCACCGCGATCCGGTTCCCTACGAGGCGACGATCCTGCCGGCGCCGATGCAGAGCTCGGACGAACTCGAGTCGCTTGCGCCTCCGGGGGACGGCCCCAAGCTGCCGGTCGCCTCCGATCTCGTCTTCCTCAGGACCGACGCTGGCACCCGCGTCCTTCCGCTCTCGCGCATCCAGGATCTCACGTTCCGTGCGGGGCCTGCCGCGAAGCTCGGCCGCGAGGAGTTTCGCAGCACGCTCACCCTCAGCATGATCCGCCGCGGCGCCGGGGACGGCGTCGCGCCGCTTGCGGAAGGGGAAGCGGGCGTCGGCCTGATGTATGTCCAGCGCGGGCTCCGCTGGATCCCGTCTTACCGTGTCGAGCTCGACGGCAAGGGGCAGGCCCGCGTCTGGCTCCAGGCAACACTCGTCAACGATCTGGTCGATCTCGACGACGTCACCTGCAACCTCGTTGTCGGTGTCCCCACGTTCGCCCTGCAAGGTTCCGCCGACCCGATCGGCCTGGAGCAGGCGGCGGCGCGTCTCGCGCAGGCGGTCACCCTCGACAACGGCAGTCGCTTCGGCAACTTCTACGCCAACTCGATGATGTCGCAGGTGGCCGGTGGGGCCGGAGGGGGCGCGGCGCCCGCACCGGAGGCTGATGCGGGCGGAGCGAATGGCGAGAAGACGGAGGATCTCTACGTCTTCCGCCTCGAGCATGTGAGCCTGAAAAAAGGGGAGCGGATGGTGGTGCCGGTGAGCGTCGGCTCGCTCCCTTACCGCGACTTCTTCAAGCTCGAGATCCCCCTCACTCCGCCGGCCGAGTTCGTCCAGCAGCTCGATCCCCGGCAGGGGGCAGAGTTCGCGCGGCTCATGGCGGCGCCGAAGGCCGTCCATACGATCCGTCTCTCCAACACAGGCAAGGCGCCGCTGACGACGGCGCCGGCGCTCGTGATGCGCGACGGCCGCGTCCTCGCGCAGGGGATGCTCAGCTATACGTCACCAGGCGCCGAGGTCGATCTCGCCGTCACCACGGCCGTCGACATCCGCGTGACGAAGGAGGAGCGGGAGTCACGCCGCGTCCCCAATGCCCAGAACTGGAACGGCGAGCAGCTGGCCAGGCTCGAGCTTACCGGGGGGCTGACGCTCAAGAACCTCCGCGGCCAGCCGGTCGACATCGAAGTGGTGCGACACGTGTTCGGCGCTGTCGAATCGGCCGATCACGACGGCGTCATCGAGCGAGTCAACGTCCTCGAGGATCTCTCCCTCCTCGGGCAGGCGGGCCCGGGGCGGGGCGGCCCGGCTGGATTCGGCTGGTTCAACTGGCCCCCGTGGTGGCGGCAGTTCAACGGCGCGGCGCGGATCCGCTGGCAAGTGCGGCTCGATCCGGGTGCGGAGACGTCGCTCGAGTATGCGTGGAACTACTACGGGAGGTAGCGGCCTTCAATCGCGACGTTCGCTAGGGCCTTCGGGCAGATGTCCGTAAGTTTCGTCGAGGACGTGAAGCCGGAGATCCTTCAACGGGGCTACCGCCATGCGGGCTACCGCCGCCCGGGGGTCGAGATGGCGGTCGTAGTAGTCGCGGCATGCGGCGCGCATCGACTCGATCCGCGCCGCCGGCAGTCCACGG
>CAJAYZ010000616.1 GCA_903949225.1 uncultured Planctomycetaceae bacterium | reverse complement strand
TGGCCTGGCAGGGGCTCGGGCGCTGGCTGACGCCGCTCCTCCTTCTCGTGCTCCTTCTCGAGGCGCTCCAGACACAGACGGGGTGGAAGCCGAATCGCCGGCCAGCGTGAACGCCCCCCTCACCGGGCGTTGAGCCGTCGATTCACCTCGAGGGCGATGACCCGGAAGAAGAGGCTGGGCGATAGTCGCTTGATCCACCAGATGACGCGGGCCTTCGCCGGAAGGATGACGTACAGCTGCTTTCGGGCCACTGCCCGAATCGCCGCATCGGCCACCGCTTCTGCCGTGAGCTTCGTGCGCGTGAACTCCCCCCGGGCAATCCGCCGCTCGGCAGGGCTCGCGAACCGACCGTTGTCGATCAGCGCCGTGGGAAAGAACGACGGACAGAGCACTGTCACCCCGACGCCGTGTCGGCCCAGTTCGGAGTGGAGCGTCTCGGAAAACGACACCACCGCCGCCTTCGTGACGTTGTAGGCCGCCATCCCGGGAAACGATCCGATCGCCGCCAGCGACGAGGTGTTGATGACGTGGCTGCCGCGCGGGTTGCGCTTCAGCCAGTCGACACACACATGACACCCGTGGATCACGCCCCACAGATTGGTATCGACGATCCAGCGCCAATCGTCGAGTGAACAGCGCCCCACATCACCCGACACCGCCACGCCGGCGTTGTTGACGAGGAGATCGAGGTGCGGCCAATCGTGCTCGAGCCGCTCCCGAAGCGCTTCCCAAGCCGCCGGATCAGCGACGTTGAGCGGCTCGACCCGGCCGCTGCCGCCGGCAGCCTCGACGCTTCGAAGCGTCTCTGCGGCGCCGGTCAGATCGATGTCGCAGATGGCGATCAAAAAGCCATCGCGGGCGAGACGCTCGCAGAGGGCTCGCCCCAGGCCGCTCGCGGCTCCGGTGACGATCGCGGTGCGGCGTGAAACGATTTGTGAAGGAGAGGCTGTGGCGTGGCTTGTCATCTGGGGGCTGCCGTGCCTCAGTCCCGCGGGCGGCGGCATCGGTGGAGCGACATGATCGCGTAGGCGGTGCCGTACTGCTGGTGGTAGTTGTAGAGCGGGTAATCCCACCACGAGCCGTCGGCATCCTGGATGTCGATGAGGATCCGCGCGAGGTGGTCCTGGTAGAAGGGGCGCTTCTCCGGGGGAAGCTCCTCGATGACGCGGGCCGCGTAATAGTGGCCGAAGTAGTAGAAGTAGCCGGCCACCTGAAAGAACGACTCGTGGGGGATTGGCCGCTTCCGGCCGAGATCGAGCCAGCCGTTGCGGGTCACGAGCCGATCGAGCCAGTCTTCGTAGACCTGATCGGTGATCTTCTCGTTGCCCCACAGTCGCAGCGCCAGATTGCAGGCCTGGCTGCGGCCGAGGCTGCCGGCCGGCCGGTTGATCCCGCGGCGCGGCTTGTTGCGCAGATAACTTCCGTAGAGGTAGCTGAAGTCGGGAAGCATCTGGAGCTCCGTCGCCTCGACGGCCCGCTTCGTGACCTTCTCCGGCGGCGGCACGCCGATCCCCCGAGCATCAGCGAAGGCGACGAGGACCATCGCGTTGACGAAGCTCGTTGAGGAGGACGCCGGCCGCTGCGTGCCATGCTTGAAATCGTAGTAGCCCCAGCCCCCCTCGGCCGATTCATACTTCTCGAGCTTCTCATACTGCCCGCGGATCAGCCCCTCGATCCGCTCACGTCTCACCGCATCATCGGGCTTGCGGCCATGCATCGCCACGAGCGCCTGGATGCCGTAGCCGTGGGCCCAGACGTTGTAGATCAGCATCGGGTTGTCGCGGCGGACATTGGGAAGTTCGTCGAACAGCCACTTCTCCCCCCGGGCGATCGCCTCTCCGACCTCCGCCGAGCCGTCATCCTCCTCGATGAGCGCCTGGACGCACATCGCCGTCGTCGCCGCCCGAAAGCCGAGGTGGGAGCCGATCCCGGCGATGATGTTGAGATCCTTCGTGTTCTCGGCCGAGCCGAAGGAGCCGTCGGCATTTTGGATGCCGACGAGGAACCTGCGGCCGCGGTCGATGGCCCCGTCGATCTCGGCGGGCGACATCGAAGCCGGCCCCTTCGGCCGCGGGATCGGATCACGATCCTCGGCCACCGCCGCGCTCCCAGCGACCGGGGCCTCATCCCCCCTGGCCGCTGCCCTGGGAAGCAAGACCAGAAACAAGGTGAAGAGCACCGTCACGGTTCGTGCCATGGTCATCGAAGTCTCCTCGCGTTGGGTCGTTGCTCGACGCCACACCATGGGCCACACCAGGCGCCCCGAGCCTGCCGGCTTTACGGCCGGCTCGACCGGACGACATCCCCCGCCACGACCCCTTCGAGGATCTCAGTCTTGCCGCCGCTGGCGCGCCCCGTCTTCACGACGCGCTTCTCAGGCGCGGCACCATCCTTCTCCGGCAGCCAGACGATCTTCCGGCCGTCCTCATCGCGGAAGATGGCCGAAGACGGCAGCGTCACCGCATCGGGCCGCGAATAAACCTGGCAGCGAGCGCTTCCCGTCATCCCGGGCACTGGCTTCACGCCAACGGCCGGCCCGCTGACGGTGAAGCGGGCATCGACCTTGCCATCGCGCGGGACAGGCGACACCGACTCAAGCGCGATCGCCCCTTCGGCGTCGGGAAACCCGGCCAGCTCGACGCGCCCCTTAAGCCCGGGGCTGAGGAGATGGAGATCTTTCTCGTCGACCTTCACCCGGAACGCGACCCGCTCCGGATCGACGACGGTGAAGACGAGATCACCCACCGGCACCCCCTGACCGACCGCCGCCTTCGCGGCCACCGCTGCGGTCGTCCAGGCGCCGTCATGCTGCTTGCCGTAATAGACGATTCCCGACCGCGGGGCCTTGAGGGGGATCCCGGCCCTGTCCTGCTGGAGATCGCGCATCTTTCGCAGCGCCTCCACCCGGTCGCGTTCCGCTTTCTTCAGCGCCAGCCGCTTCTGTTCGAGAGCGAGGGCCGACGTGGCCCGCGTCTTCTCGAGCATGAGCTTTGCCTTCGCGGCCGCATCTTGAAGGGCCGCTTCCTTTCGTGGCACCTCGAGAGTCAGGGCCGAGTCGGTGTCGACGCCGGCGCGGCGGAGGTTGAACTCCCCCGATTCAACCTCGAACCGCGTCCGCTGGAGGATCATTTCCTCCGTTTCCTCGGTGAGGTCCTTGTCCTTGTACATCTTCTCGAGCTGCCGCAACTCCTCGCGGGCATACTTCAGCTGCTCCTCCGAGCTCTTAAGTCGGAAGCGGGCCGAATCCTCGGCGAGCGTCCGGCCGACGGCGAGAAACCTGGCGAGATCCTCGGTGGCGACGAGGGTGTCGCGCTCCATATCGGCGAGTTCCAGGGGCTGGAGGGCCTCGGTCACCGGCAGTTCGCGGCGGGCGATCTCGACGGTCTTCTCACCGATGGCGAGATCGAGCTCGAGATCGGCAATCGCCCGGTCGAGCTTTTCGGTATCGAACTCGACGAGGACGTCACCGGCGTTGACCCGCGTGCCGTGGGGAATGATCCGGACGATCTCGAGCGGCAGCGCCCACTGCTCCGGCTTGAACTGCACGACCGTGGCATCGACGGGATCGAAATCCCCCTTCGCCTCGAAGGCGACCTCGAAGCGTCCCTTCTCCGCCGTCACGGTGTCGACCGGCTTCGCGTCAGCGGCTTTTTCGGCCGCCGGTTTGGCCGGTTCCTGCCCCTGAGCCCGCGACGGCCCCACCCCATGCACTCCGGCGGCGAGCGCGACGAGCGTCACGATCGTCATGCCCAGCCGGCCCCATGCCTCCGCCCGTCCTGCATCGCCACCAACAGCACCACTTCGCATCGCTACGACTCCTCGTGTCCATCGGGGCATGTCCGGGTGACGCACCCCCGGATCGGCAGACGATTCGGGAAAGGGTTGTACCATTATCGCCACCACCTCGTCGTGACTTGCGGCCGGATCCTCGACGTCGCCGCACCACCGGTGCAGACTAACGATGCTTCGCTCCCCGCGTCCCTTCACCGGAGCCACCGTGATGCCCTCCCCCCGACGACATTCACCCTTCTCCCGCCGCGGAATCCTAGCACTCTCCCTCCAGGCCGCCGGATCGATGATCGTCGTCGGCGCTGCCGAGCCCGCCGCGAGTCTCGCGATCCCGCTCCGCCACGACGATCCGGCCCGCTACCAGAACTTCGTCGTCAACTGGGACGCCGGCACGGAGCTTCTCTGTGCCGTCGTCAGCACGCCGGCCGACTACGCCAGCCTCTTCCATCCCGCCCCCGTGATCGGCGGCAAGAAGCCGTTCGCCCCGCCGGACGAGGCCTTCACGAAGGAGCAGCTCCTCGTCATCGCCCGTGTCGTCGGGGGCGACGGCAAGAGCGTGCTCGCGATCGAGCGGGTGGTGGAGAAGGAGGGCGCCATCGAGGTGCATCTCGATGACCGCCCCGCCAAGACTGCCTCGACATTTACCGTCAAGCAGGCGGCCCTTGCCTGGATCCCGCGTCGTGACGGCGGGCGCGTGACGTTTGTCGCCAATGGCGAGGCGATCACGACGCTCGATCCCGCCGACGGCACCTGGATCGCGCCCGCGCTCCCGGAGCCAGAGACGGTGGAGTGATCGCAGCGAGGCAAGCCGGCTAACTGCCTACTCTGGCGATAGCAGGCTGTTGATAAAGTCCCCGCCGCCGGATGCGGCGGCCGACACCCCCGAAAAACCTCGGCTTTTTTGTGGGTGTCTCACGTGGAAAAAGGTCAGGGATGACTTTTTCCACGGGCAGCCGGAATTGTCTCGATCTCCTCGCCGGTCGTCGCGTCCCAGACGTGCACCGCGCCGTCGGCAGCGCCGGCCGCGATGACTTCGCCATTGGAGGCGACATCGAGGGCGGGGAGCGCGGAGGCCACCGGCGGAAGCGTCCGCACGAGGCTGCCGTCGGAGCCCTTGTGGAGGCGCACGACGCCGTCGGCACTGGCCGACACGATGTCGTCGGTAGCGCCCCGAAATTCCACCGCCGTCACCGGCTTCGTAAAGCCCTCCAGGGCAATCTTTCGGGTGCCCGTGTCGGCATCCCACAGCCAGAACTCTCCATCAACGCCAGCCGAGGCGATCTCGAGGCCGTCTGACTTCCAGGCCACGCCGAGGACGGCGCTATGATGCCCTTCGAAGCGGGCCATGAGCTTCGCCGACGCGACGTCGAAGGTCTGCACGGCCCGATCGGCGCCGGCCGATACCATCCGCCGTCCATCGGGGGCAAACCGGGCCGCATGGATGACGTCGCGGTGCGCCTCCGGGAGATGGAAGAGCCGCGTCCCGTCGGCCACCTGAAAGATCGCCAGTTCGCCACGGCGCGCCGGCACGCCACCGCCGACGAGCAGGTGCGTGCCGTCGGTCGAGAAGTCGAGGCAGAGCACCCGGTCGGCGATCAGCCCGGGCTTGGCCTCACCGCCGATCGTGGCAGCGAGCCTCCAAGGAGGGTTGGTCTCCCAGGCAACGAGGGCGCCATCAGCCGCGAGCGTCACCAAGCGCGAGCCGGTGAGAAAAGCCCCTGCCACGAGCCCCCCCTGTCCAACTGCCTGCGAGGCGATCGCCGCGCCGGTAGCGGCATCCCACAGATGGGCGGCAGGGAAGTCGCCGACCGTGAGCAGGCGCGTCGAATCGGCGGAGAAGGTCACGCGGCGGATCGGTCGCTCGGCCGCCTTCGCGGCTCCAGTGGCCGCATCGAGCCGCCCCTTCGTCTCATTGACCGCGCCCGCGGCACGCTGATCGATCTCCCGCGCCTGCTGGGCTGCCGTCTGGGCACGCTCGAGATCACGGCGGGCCGCAGCCTCCATGTCGACTGCCCCACGCCGTCCGTCCTCGGCCTGCTGCAAGGTCGCCGTGGCGGCAGCGGCCATCTTCAGCGACTCCATGAGCTTCGTGGCCGCAGCGGTCGCGGCCATGGCGGCGGTCGTGGCGGCCTGAGCGGCCGACTGCGCTGCGGCCTTCGCTGCCTGGTGCTTCTGCTGCGCAAGCGCGAGCGCGGCCATCGCTTCGGCAAGCGTCTGTTTGAGCAGCGCCTCGGTGGGCCTGGCATCGGCCATCGCCTGCCGCTGCGCGACGCGCTGCTCGGCAACCTGCAGCTCGATGGCGGCCTCTTTGACGGCCTGATCGGCCTTGGCCTTGGGAAGAAGGAGGGCCCGGAAGGCCGCCGAGGCGGCGTTCGATTCGCGCTCCGCGGTCGCCTTGGCATCATTGGCCTGATTTGTGGCAGCGGTCTTCTGCTGGAGCTCGGTGGTCGCCGCCGCCACCGCGGCTCCCCCCTTCGCGACGGCCTCCTGCGCCACCGGCATCGCCTTGTCGGCCGCCTCGGAGAGCTGCTTCGTATGGAGGGCGCGCTCCGTGGCGATCGCCAACTGACGCGTCAGGGCTTCCACCGCCGCGCGGAGGCGCTGATCACCGCGCAGCTCCGCGAGCTGTTCGCCGCCGGGCTGCCAGAGCCTGGCGACGGCGTTCTCACCGACGGTCGCCACGCGGCTGCCGTCGGGGCTCACGGCCACGCCGGTCACAGGACCACCGTGGGGATACGTCGCGACCACATGCCCATCGGCGACACGGATCCGCCGGGCGATCCCGTCAGCGCATCCGGTCACCACCTCTCCGCCATCACCGGGGAAGGGAGCGACAGCCGTCACCCCGCCGCCATGAACGGGATTTTGGTTGAGCCCCGGAGTCGAGCGCCCCGCGGTCAGCGGCCAGCGCCAGCCGCCGTCGGCCGCCGTCGAGACGATCCATCCCGATCCACCGGCCGGGCCCCCGAGGAAGGTCAGCTGGGTGATCGGCTGGACGTGATTTGTGAAGCGTTCGAGGAGCGCGCCGGTGGTGGTGTCGTGGACGAGGACCGCCGGTCGCGCCCCCCCGACGGCGGCGATGATCCGCTGCCGGTCGTCCGACCACGCAAGCGACGTCACCTCGCCGCCGAGGTTGCCAATGCCGTGGATCCCAAACGCCCCCCCCTTCGCCTGCCAGAGGCGGAGCGAACCATCGATCGCCCCGGTGGCGAAGCTGTCGTCGTCGGCCACGGCGAGCGCCCGGATCGGCACGCCATGGCCGACCGTGAACAGCCCCTCCCCTGACTCGATTCCGTAGCCCCGCACGGCGCCGTCGGCCGACGCGGTGATCACCTGTCGGCCCTGATCCAGAAAGGCGACGCCGTTGACACTCTGGGCGCTTCCCTCCAACTGCCGCAGGAAGCGGAGATCGACCGCCGCGATCGCGCCATCCCCGCGCACTGTCAGGCACGCTTGCCCCGGGCCATCGAGCACGATGGTCAGCGCCGATGCCGGCGCCGAGCCATCGACCCCTTCGGTCAGCCGCCCCGTCGGCACATCCCACAGCAAGACTTGCTCCCGATCCCCATCGCGCTCCAGCGACACCAGCCGCTTGCCATCGGCCGACAGCCCCACAGCGCCTACTCCCCCGCCGTGGCCGGTGAACGTTTGCTGGATCTGACCACTGGCAAGGACGTGAGCGCGGATGAGCTTGTCTTCGCCAGCCGCCACGAGCGTAGTGCCATCGGCCGACAGACACAGCGCCGTCGGCGGCGACGGGAGCTCCCATGCCGCCGACTGCCGCGCTTCGGAAAGCTGCCAGAGCTTCACTCCCCGGTCGGCGCCCACCGACCAGGGCTGGTTGCCCGCCATGAAGCCGACCGCGAGCACCTTGGCTGAGTGACCGGCGAGATCCTTGCCGGCAACGCCGTCGGCGACAGCCCACGAGCGGAGGAGATGATCGGCGCGGGCTGCGAGGACGAGCGTCAGATCGGGGCTGACGGCGACGGCGGTCACCGGGCCTTCGGCTTCGAAGCGGCCAATCAGGGGCGTTGCCGCGTTCGACCAGTCGGCAAGCCGAACGATGCCGTCAGCGCCCCCCGACACGACTCTCCCGCCATCGGCCGAGAAGGCCAGCGCCGTCGTCCCGCCGTCATGGCCCGGAAGCGTCGCCGCGACCGTGCCTCCGTCGAGCCTGACCACGCGGATCACCGGTCGGCCGTCGACGCTCCCGGCCACGGCGACCAGACGGCGAGCGGGGTGATGGGCGCTGGCCGTAACCCCTGCCAGTGCCGCCTCCCCCCCAAAGCCACGGGCCTTCGCTGGCTCCATGGTCCAGAGCGTGGCCTGACCGTTCTCGAGCCCACTGGCGAGGTGCTTCCCATCAGCGGACGCGGCCAGCGCCGTCACCTTCGCGGCCGCCGCGCGCCAGCGACGCTCCACTGTCCCCTCCCCCACGCCTGGAACGATCGCCACCAGCAGCATCGCCCCGTCGGCCGAGCCGACGACGATCCGCGGCAGCGTCTCCTTCGTTGCCCCCGGCACCAGGCCGAGCGCCGTCAGCGGTGCCGCCAGAGGAGGGAGGAGGATCGTCCCGCGCGGATCGGTGCGGCCGGCCGCATCGACCTGCATGATTTCCAGCCGCGTCCGCCTCCCATCGACCGGTTCGGCCACCGCCATCCACTGTCGATTCTGCGTCATCGTCGCCCGACGGTCAGCCACCACCGTGGCGATCATCTTCTGCGGAGCGCGTTCGGGAAGGTCGAACACGCGGACTTGGTTGTCGTTGCCGGCGACGACCAGCCGCCCTGCGGGGCGTCCGCCGCCCGACACGACCCCGAGCGCCGTCACCGGCGCCGGCGCCTCGATCACGCCGCGGAGCGCGCCATCGGCCACGGCCGTCAGCCGGATCATGCCGTCGGCCGCTGCCGACACCAGCGTGCCGTTGTCGGCAAACACGAGCGCCGTGATCCGATCGGCATGGCCGGTCAGTTCGCGGCCGATGGCCCCCGTAGCGCCGTCCCAGGTCCTCACGCTCGCGCCGACGGCGGTCGCCACGACCCGGCCATCGGGAGAGGCGGTCATCAGCGGCGTCGGGCTCCCCGCCTGTCCCTGCCAGGCTCTGGCGTCGCGCGGCCGGCGCCACAGCTTCACCTCGCGGAGGCCCCCGGAGGCGAGGGTCTCACCAGTGGGATCGATCGCGAGCGCCGAAATCGAATCGCGATGGGCGCCCCCCGCAGCGCCGCCGTCGACGCCCCCTTCGAGGACGGCCCCTTCGGGGACGGCCGGGTCGATCAGCTCGGCGACGAGGTCGCCGGTCGGGATCTCGTGGAGCCGCAGTCGATTTCCCACGGCCGAAGCGACCAACTTCCCCTCCGGGGAAAGGGCCACCGCGAGCGCCGGGGATTCCTCGGCAGGCAAGTCGTTGGCCCAGAGGCCAAGGCTCGTGGCGAGCACGACGGCCCCCGCGAGCGTCGCCGCACTCCTGAAAACCTTCGTCATCGGCATCGCCTCCCCACTTTCGGTGTCCTGGCGACACGACAACCGTTCGCAATCGGCCCCATCGTCGGCCCCATCGTCGGCGCCGTCGAACGCACCCCGACCGTCTCTTCCCTCAACGCCATTCTCGTGGATTTCAGTCTACCGCTGGTGGCAACCGTCGTGGCCTCCGAAGGGGATCGGCCCCCTCGGATGGTTGCCAGTTTCGCGACATCCGTTACACTCCCGACGGGGTCAGGGGTTCTTTTGCTTCGAGGGGGATTTCATGAAGACAGCACGGCTGCGCTCTGTCGTTTCCACATCGCTTCCGCCAGTTGGTCATCGGCTCGGTGCCGCGGTGATTGCGGTTTGTACGCTCCTCATGAGCGGCTTCCTCGCCACCGGCACCGCCTACGCCGGCGAAGCCGATCTCCTCATTCCCGATCTCACGCAGGCTCGATTCTTCAACGAATCGATCAGCGGATGGAATCTGCTTTTCTACGGCTCGTTCGTGATCGCTGGCACGCTTGGCATCTCGCTCTATCTGCGCAATCAAATCAAGGCCCTGCCGGCCCATGACTCGATGCTGAAAGTCGCCGACATCATCTTCGAGACCTGCAAGACCTATCTCCTCAAGCAGGCGCAGTTCCTCGCCCTGCTCTTCGCACTGATCGCCGTGGCGATGGCCTACTACTTCCTCGTCCTCAAAGGCGAGTCGGTGACGACGCTGCTGCTGGTGCTCCTGTTCTCAATTGTCGGCATCGGCGGCTCGTTCTGGGTTGCTTGGTTCGGGATCCGCGTCAACACCTACGCCAATGCCCGCACCGCGTTCGCCTCGCTTCGCGGCGAGCCGTGGGACGTCGTCAACATCCCCCTCCGCGCCGGGATGTCGATCGGCCTGTTCCTGATTTCGCTCGAGCTGATCATGATGGTGATCATCCTCCTCTTCGTCCCGCGCAACGTCGTTGGCTACTGCTTCCTCGGCTTTGCGATCGGCGAGTCGCTCGGGGCCTCGGCCCTCCGCATCGCCGGCGGTATTTTCACGAAGATTGCCGACATCGGCTCCGATCTGATGAAGATCGCCTTCAACGTCAAGGAGGACGATCCCCGCAATCCCGGCGTGATCGCCGACTGCACCGGCGACAACGCCGGCGACTCGGTCGGCCCGACGGCCGACGGCTTCGAGACCTACGGCGTCACCGGCGTCGCCCTGATCTCGTTCATCACCCTCGCCGTCCCCAGCACCGACATCCAGGCGAAGCTCATCGTCTGGATCTTCTTCATGCGGTTCCTCATGGATCTGATGTCGGGGGCGTCGTACTTCCTCAACCAGTCGATCTCCGAGAAGAAGTACAAGGGGCTCAAAGAGTTTGATTTCGAAGAGCCGCTGACGCGACTGATCTGGATCGCCTCGATCCTCTGCATCGGCATGTCGTTCCTGATGAGCTATCTCCTCATCGGTGACATCACCGTCGATGGAGGAACGAAGCTCCCGAACCTATGGTGGCAGCTGGCGACGATCATCAGCTGCGGCACGCTCGCCGCCGTGCTGATCCCGGAGTTCACGAAGGTGTTCACGAGCTCCCACTCCAAGCATGTCCACGAGATCGTGACCGCCTCGCGCGAGGGCGGAGCATCGCTGACGATCCTCTCCGGGCTCGTGGCCGGCTATTTCAGCGCCTTCTGGAACGGCGTGCTGATCGCCGGGCTGATGTTTGGGGCGTTTGTCGTCAGCCAGCTGGGGCTCGACCAGGTGATGGGGGAATACGCCTCGATCTTCGCCTTCGGCCTGGTCGCCTTCGGCTTCCTCTGCATGGGGCCGGTGACGATCGCCGTCGACAGCTACGGCCCGGTCACCGACAACGCCCAGTCGGTATTCGAGCTGGCCCAGACGGAAAAGATTCCGGGGATCGAGAAGGAGATCGAGCGCGACTTCGGCTTCAAGCCCGACTTCGAGCAGGGAAAGCATTATCTCGAGGCCAACGACTCAGCCGGCAACACCTTCAAGGCGACTGCGAAGCCGGTGCTCATCGGCACGGCGGTCGTGGGGGCGACGACGATGATCTTCTCGATCATCCTCTCGCTCAAAAAAGAGGGGCTGTTGGCCTTGAGCCTCACCGATGCCCCGGTTCTCCTCGGCTTCATCTGCGGCGGGGCCGTGATCTACTGGTTCTGCGGGGCCTCGATGCAGGCCGTCACCACCGGCGCCTACCGGGCGGTGGAATACATCAAGCAGAACATGGACCTCAACAAGACCGAGGCCGACATCGAGGACTCCAAGACCGTCGTCCGCATCTGCACCGAGTATGCCCAGAGCGGGATGTGGAACATCTTCATCGCCCTGATGACGATCACCCTCGCCTTCGCGCTGTTCGATCCGAACTTCTTCGTCGCCTATCTGATCTCGATCGCGATCTTCGGTCTCTTTCAGGCGATCTCGATGGCCAACACGGGCGGCGCCTGGGACAACGC
>CAJAYZ010000615.1 GCA_903949225.1 uncultured Planctomycetaceae bacterium | reverse complement strand
TGTTGAGGCTCGTGTGGAGGTTGTAATAGGCCTGGCCGGTGAGAAGGAACGTCACGAAGTTGTCAAAGGCGGTGTTGGCATTGCCGCCTTGCGCGGTCACGTAACCCGTAGAAAGGTTCGCCGGGGTATACGTGGTGGGACCGAACGTGGCGACAGGAGCGCTGGGACCGGTGGAGCTGGGGCTTCCGGAGAAGTTCAACGCGACCGTCCAGTTAGCGCCGGTGGGAAACACGTACGGGGTCTGCGTGGCCTGGGCATGGATGTGCGACGCGCTGACGTTGTTATTGAGCCCCTGGTACGTCGACTGGAACACGAGCGTACGGGCCACCGTGTCGATTCTAATCTCCGCGGTACCAGACCCCGTCGGCGTGGGGGTCGATACCTGGGGCACCAGGTCGCCCCTCAAGCTAAGAATTTCCGCCGTAGCGACCGGGCTTGTCGCCAGAATCCCGACCGACGCCATGGCGATCGCAACCAGAAAACCTCGAACGTGTGATCTCATCAGACTCTCCGATAAACAGGGTAAAACACAAAAATCGGCCCTCTTGAGCCCCCTCCGAGCCGCCATCAGGGAGGGCTGCGAGGGTCGTGGGAACCGACCAGGAAAAGAGCAAGCAACCCCTGTGCCAAATCAGGAAGGATGTGCCGAAAGCAGCGATTGGGCTGATTTTCACGGGAAATACCTCCATCGGACGGAGATGTCGGGCAATCCCCCCTTTCGAGCGAATGTCTCCTCATCCTGGTGAGTCGGCCCCCTTGGGCAGCGGAGAGATGCTCCAAGGGGCTTGTTTTTCTGCCATGGGCGCCCCTCTCACCAAAAAAGGGAGTCGATTCCCCGACACGATGAGTCGGGGCGATCCGCCGTTGGCAGCAGTGGACGCCCCGCCGGGCGAACAGCCTTGGGGCCTCGACAGGTAGCCAGGTGGGGGCGACGGACTCGGGCAGAAAGCCTTAGGCCAGGATGTCGCCGACGACCGTCCCGGAGACGTCGGTGAGCCGGTAATCGCGGCCAGCATGGCGGTAGGTGAGCCGCTCGTGGTCGAGGCCAAGGAGGTGGAGGATCGTGGCGTGGAGATCGTGGACATGGACGCGCCCCTCGATCGCGTCCCAGCCGAAGTCATCGGTCGCCCCGTGGATCATCCCCCCCTTCACCCCCCCACCGGCGAGCCACATTGTGAATCCGTAGGGATGATGGTCGCGGCCGTCGGCATTCCCCTCCCGCGCCGGCGTCCGGCCAAACTCTCCCCCCCAGATCACGAGCGTCTCCTCGAGGAGCCCGCGGGCTTGGAGATCGGCGAGCAAGCCGGCCACGGGAAGGTCGGTTGCCAGCGCGTTCTTCTCATGCCCCCCCTTGAGATCGGAATGCTGATCCCAGGGCTGGAAGCCACCGGTCGTGTGGTAGAGCTGCACGAACCGGACGCCGCGTTCGACGAGCCGCCGGGCGAGGAGGCACTGGCGGCCGAAGGTGGCCGTGGCCGGCTCATCGAGCCCGTAGAGGCGCCGCGTGGTGGGGGTCTCCCCGGCGAGCTCGAAGGCTTCCGGGGCCTCCGCCTGCATCCGATAAGCCAGCTCGAAGGCGGCGATCCGCGCCTTCAGCCGGCTGTCGTCGGCACGGCTTGCGCGATGAAGCTCGTTGAAGCGGGCGAGCGCATCGAGATCGCGCCGCTGCTGCGCCGGGCTGACGCGGGCGTTGGCAAGATTGCGGATTGGCGCTTCGAGATCGGAGACGAACGTCCCCTGGTGCGCCGCCGGGAGGAAGCTCGCCCCGTACTGCCGGGCCCCCTCGATGAGCGGCCCGGGGCCGATCGCCATGAAGCCGGGGAGGTTTTCATTTTCCGATCCGAGGCCGTAAGTCACCCAGCTCCCCAGGCTCGGTCGGGAGAGGACCCGCTCGCCGGTGTTCATCAGGAGGCAGCCCCCCGGATGATTCGGGTCGTCGGTGACCATCGAACGGATCACGCACAAGCGATCGACCTGCCTGGCAGTGTGGGGAAAGAGTTCGCTGACGTCGATCCCCGATTGACCATGGCGGGCGAACTTCCAGGGCGAAGCAAGGAGCGTGCGCTGCTGGCCGAGGTAGGCCTTTGGCGCTGGCTTGCCGTCGTCGGCTTGGAGCCGCGGCTTCGGATCGAACGTGTCGACCTGCGACGGTCCCCCCGGCATGAACAGGAAGATCACCCGCTTGGCTCGGGGGGCGAAATGGGGGGGCCGCGGCGCGATCGGATTGGACGCGTCAGTCGCGGCCAAGGCACGCCTCTCCTGCAGCAGTGCCGCCAGCGCCAGGCCGCCAAAGCCTGCGCCAGCGTGGCGGAGGAGATCGCGGCGCGTGGACACGATCGGCTGTTCAGTCGACATGGATGAACTCATTGCTGCACAAAAGGAGATGGCACAGACGGGCCCAGCCATCGCTCCCGGAATCGGCGAGGAACTGACCGGCGAGCGTCCGCTCTTCATCGGTCGGCAATCGTCCAAAGAGCAGTGAGTGGAGCCGTTCGAGCCGCGACTGAACATCCCCCTCCGGCCGCTCGAGCGCGACGCGTGCCGCGAGCGCGTCGGCAAGGTCGAGGATGAAGGGATCGTTGAGGAGGAAGAGGGCCTGCGGAGCGACGGTCGATGCCTTCCTCGCCTCGACGATCGCGCCACAGTCGGCACCATCGAAGAGCGCGCCAAAGCCGGTCGTCTTCGCGCCGGTCCGCGTCGCCATCAGGTAGAGGCTCCGCCGCGGTGTCATCAGCTCGCTAAAGGCCGGGCCCCCCGGCGTGGTCTCGAGCCGGCCGGAAACGGCGAGGCACGCGTCGCGAATCGCCTCCGCCTCGAGCCGCTGCCGCGGCATCCGGCCGAGGAGCCGATTGCCGGGATCGGCAGCAAGCGTGGCAGCATCGGCCCGACTCTCCTGCCGGTAGGTGCTCGAGCGCATCATCAGCCGGTGCATCGCCTTCACCGACCAGCCCGATTCGATAAATCGGCTGGCGAGGTGATCGAGGAGCCCTGGATGACTCGGTGGCTCACCGCGGAGACCAAAACCTCCTTCGACCGGGACGATGCCGGCGCCGAAGTGATGTTGCCAGAGCCGATTGACCATCACCCGTGCCGTGAGCGGATGGGCCGGGCTCGAAAGCCACGCGGCCAGCTCGCGCCGGCCACTCCCGGTGCCGATCGGCGTCGGCTCGCCAGCGACGAGGACGCGTGGAAATCCGCGCGGCACGACATGGCCGCGGTTGGCGGGATTCCCGCGGATAAACACGGCCGCATCCTGAAAGCCGGCGTGCCGTGTTTCGGGCACGCCGCCATCCTGAACGACCACCGCGCGGGGAATCTCCACCGCGGGCTCTTTCGCCAAGGCGTCGTGTTCGGTGCGGAGGTTGTCGATCCGCTCCCGGGCGGCGTTTTCGAGCCAGGCATCCCGGTCAGCAGCCGGGCGGGCAAACGGGCTTGTCGATCCGATGAGAAACTCGAAGCCGTCGGAGCCTGCCGACTCGACGACGACCGCAGCTTCGTCGAGCCAGCGAGCGCGGATCTCAGCCTCGATCCGGCCACGCGCTGCGTCATCGAGCGCGCCGGCGACGACGCGCAGCTCCGCCAAGTCGCCGCGGAACGACGGCCCGGCTCCCGATCCGGCCCCGCCGATTCGCAGGGCGCGGATGTCGGAGGCGGACGACACCGACTCGAGTCCGGCGTTCGATCCGGCAAGCTCGCCATTGCGGAAGAGCTTCGTGCCACCGGGGCCCCAAGTGAGCGTCACGAGCTGAAAGCCCGCCGGCTCGGGCTCAAGGCCGACGACGATGTCGCCGTTGCCACTGCCGCGGCGGAGGATGGCGTGGAGGGCTCCCGACTTCTCGGCGATCAGCCCCACGCCATGCTGCCCGACGGCCGCATCCTCCCAGCCGAGGAGGCGCTGCCCCGGCGCGGCGTCGGCGGCGGGGCGAAAGAGGACCGTCAACGCCCCGACCGCCGGAGGCTCCCGGCCGGCCGCGAGCAGCGCGCTGCCATCGAAGCGCACCACTGGCCGCTCCCGACCGCCGATGACGGTCGTCGTGAGCGCCGGCGCGGCGTGCTCCGCGAGGGGAAGTGCATCGTCGGCTAGCCCGTCCCGGTCGGGCCAGGCGACAACCCTCCCGGCCGGATCGACGACGAGGCCGGGATCATCGGCCCGAAATCGGAACAGTTCGTCGGCGTGGGTGTCGCCGCCGCCCGGATCGGTGCGCCTCGCCTCACGCGTGGCCCCTTCGGCGGCCAGGTGCTCGGCAAGCGTAGCCACGAGGCGGACGGCCGCCTCGCGCTCCGTGGCGGCCGCGAGAGGGGCGAAAATCGATGGTGGAGCGTCGAGGAGCGCGAGCCAGCGATCGAGCGTCTTGTCGTCGAGATGTCTCTCAGCGGCCACCGCGGCGGCCGTCATCGGCAGGCCCGATCGGGCAGCATGGCGGAGATCCCAGGCGGCTAGGCAATAGCGGGCCGAGTCGGCCACCACGATCGCCTCGAGGGCCCGCCGATGCTCGGCATCGCGGGCGATGCTCATCAGGCCGGCAAGAGCCGCGAGCCGCTTCCGGTCGGCGGCCGCCTGGGCCTCGATCGCCGTGATCTCAGTTGCCGGCAGGAGCGGCACGCGGATCAGCGGCGTGTTTCCCTTCACCGGCCCGGGAATCGTGCGGGTGCTCAGGAAAATCCCGGCCAGCGCGTGGTAATCGTCGGTGGAGACCGGATCGAACTTGTGATCGTGGCAGCGGGCGCAGGCGAGGGAGAGGCCGAGGAACGTGCGGCCGACGACGTCGATCTGATCGTTGACGCAGTCGGCGATCATCCGTTCCTTGTCGACATCCCCCGGCACGAAGTCGGCGATCGCCAGGAATCCGGTTGCCACGAGCGCCTCGGCATCGATCCGCGCAGGATCATCAGGCTGGAGGAGATCGCCGGCGATCTGCCGGGAGAGGAAGTCGGTGTAGGGAAGATCGCGGTTGAAGGCGTCGACCACCCAGTCGCGGTAGCGCCAGGCCTCGCGGAAATCGCTCTCGGGGGGCAATTGGATGAGATCGCGGGCGTCGGCATAGCGGACGACGTCGAGCCAGTGCCGCCCCCAACGCTCACCATACCGCGGCGAGGCAAGGAGCCGCTCGATCACGGTCTCGAACGCCTCCGGCGACTCGTCGGCGAGAAAGTCTTCTATCTCCTCGGGCGTCGGCGGGAGGCCGGTGAGATCGAACGTCGCCCGGCGGAGGAGCGTCCGCTTGTCGGCAGGCTCTGACGGGGGGAAGCCCACGGCTTCGAGGCGAGCGAGGATGAAGCGATCGATCGCCCCCCGTGGCCACGCTTCGTCGGCCACCTCAGGCGGCGCCGCGTCGCGCACCGGCTGGAAGGCCCAGTGAGCCCGGTCAGTATCCGTGATCCGCCGTGGCGCAGGCCGCGCGATGAGGGCCCCAGCGGGAGCGCCGTCTTCCAGCCACGGAGCGCCGTCCCTCACCCACTCGCCGAGGCTTTTGATCTCTGCCGCCGAGAGCTTCCCATCCGGGGGCATCTGCACCCGATCGTCGGCATACCCCACCGCGGCGAGAAGCAGGCTCTCCTCCGGCTTCCCCGGCACGATCGCCGGCCCGCTGTCACCGCCGGCGAGGAGCCCGGCCGCCGAGGCGAGTGACAAGCCCCCCTTCGCCGTGGAATCGTCGTGACATTTCCCGCAGCGGCGGGCAAGGAGGATCTCGATGGCAGCCGGGGAGGCATCGACGCCCCCCTCCTCCGCCGCCACGGCGCGCCCGGCCCCGGCCACGAGGGCGGCGGCAAGCACGATGATTCGCGAAAGAGCGGATCGAATCATCGAACAGGTCCTGGCGAGCGGAAGGAGCGATGCCCGTCGAGTGGGCGGCAAAAGTGGCGAGGGCCCCCACACGATCAGGGGAGTAGTTTATCCTCCGGACCGCTTGGCAGCCTCCCATGGATCCTCCCCCGATGACATGCTCGTCCATTCCCTCCAGGCTCCGGCGAGCCCCGATTGCCCTCGTGCTCATCCCGTTCGCCGTTGTCCTTGCGGCCCTGTGGGTCCAGATCCCTGCGTCGGCCACGGCAGCCGAGCCCCACTCCTTCGTTCATCCGGGGGGCGTCGTCGGGAAGGCCGAGCTCGACGTCGTTATGGCGAAGCTGGCCGCTGGGGAAGAGCCGTGGACGCGTGCCCTCGGCAAGCTCCGCGGCTTGGCCGTTGCGGGGCGGTTTGACACGGCGCCGACAGGCGAGGCCGATCAGAAAGAGCACGCTCGGCAGGCGTATGCCAACGCGCTGGTCTGGGCGAACACCGGTGACGAGGCGGCTGCCAGGCGCGGGATCGCGATCCTCAACGT
>CAJAYZ010000614.1 GCA_903949225.1 uncultured Planctomycetaceae bacterium | reverse complement strand
GCCGGGGGCATGGAGCCAGCCTTCGAGGCGCTCGAGGGCCGCGGCGGCGGCGGGCTCCTCGCGCAAGCCGGCGACGAGTTGGCGGGGCTCGGTCCGCTCGAGGCCGAGCCGCTGTCGCCACGCTTCGTAGACGAGGCGCTCGATCGCCGCTCCCTCGCCGTCGCCGAGCGTGCCCGCACGAGCCTTGGCGACGAGGAACGCCAGTTCATCGGCCGGCGTGCGCGGCGCAGCGCTTGGCTGGAGACTCCCAGTGGCACTTCTCCGGAGCCGCAAAAGGAGGGCGAGGCCGACAAGCCACGCCAAGCCGAGGAGGAACAGCATCTGGCCGTAGCCGCCGAGCTGCCGGGGAGGCGCGGGGGGAGGAACGCTCACGCGCGGAGAACCGGCCGGGAGGCTCGACGTCGTGCGGAGGAGGAGCGGCGGGAGATCGTCGGTCGTCGTGCCATCGGCGCGGACGAGCACCTCCCGCAGGTCGTGGTCGCCCCCTTGCCAGCCGGTCGCTTCGAGGTCGTAGCGGAGACGGTCCCCATGCGGCGCGACGGCGACGATCCGCACCGAGAGCGCCGCCTTCCGCCCCGGGTCGGCGGCCGGCTCCAACCGCGAGCCGGGGAGAACGAGGCCATCGATCCGCATCGGCCGCCCCACGGTCGCCGTCCCCACGGTCGCCGTCCCCACGGTCGCCGTCCCCACGGTCGCCGTCCCTATGATCTCCGCGCCGTCTGGAGTCAGTGGCATGTCAGAGCCCTCGGGATTCGAGGCGACGACGGCGGGCGAGAAGGAGCCGCAAGGACGCGGCGTAGGGACGATCGGTGTCGACGACGAGGCCGTCGATCCGCGCCAGAGTGAGGGCGGCGAGGCGCTCCTCGGCGAGTCCTGGATGGAGGCGGCCGCGCGTCGTGATGCTCCGCCCTGTCTCCGCCTCGCGGCCACGGATGAAGCCGGCCCGCAATCCCCGCTCGGCCGGGTCGCGGAGGACGATCGCGCACAGATCGTGGCGCGCGGCAAGCCGGGTGAGCCCCTTCACGGCGTCGGGGTCGTGGAGATCGGAGAGGACGAAGAGGAGCGAGCGCTCGGCGAGCAACGGCTCGAGGAGCGCGGCGGCCGGGCCGATCGATGTCGGCTCGTCGAGCCGGTGACGGCGCAGCTTGTGGAGCCAGCCGAGCACCGAGAGTCGCGAGAGCGACGGACGGACCAAGAGGCTCCGCCCACCGACCCCGAGGCAGCCGACGGGGCTCGCCCGGTCGAGGCAGGCCAGCGCCAGCCCTCCGGCGATCGTCACGGCCGTCTCGTACTTCGTCGGCTGCCGGCTCCCGGTCGTCATCGACGCCGAGGTGTCGACGAGCATCCAGGCCGGGATCCGGCGTGGGGCTTCGTATTCCTTGACGTGGACCTTCCCGACCCGCGCGGTGACGCGCCAGTCGATCGACTTCACCGGATCGCCCGGCTGGTAGAGCCGCGACTGCTCGTACTCGCTCCCGCTCCCCTTGAAGATCGAGTGGTCGCTGCCGTAGCCGAGGCTGTCGGCGAGGCGACGGATCGCCACTTGGTAGCGACGGGCGTCGAGGAGCGGCGCGGGGGAAAGTTCGAGGTCCATCGGGCCCTCACCGGGGGTGGTCGGCGACGGGGCTCATCGCCGGGACGCTCTCGGGGCGGAGCACCTCGCCGAGCACCTGCTCCTTCGTGACGCCGTCGGCGAGCGCCTCGTAGGAGAGGCGGATGCGATGGAGGAGGACGTCGCCGGCCAGTGCCAGCAGGTCCTCCGGGATCACGTAGCGGCGGCCGTGGATGAGCGCGCGGGCCCGCGAGGCCTTCACCAGCGCGATGCCGGCCCGCGGGCTGGCGCCGAGATCGAGGGCGGGATGGCGGCGGGTGCGCGTGACGAGTTCGACGCAGTGGTCGGTGAAGGTGTCGCTCACGAACACCTCCTGGATCGCCTCCATGGCGGCGACGAGATCGTCGATCGAGCCGACCGGCTCGTGAGCGAGAACGTCGAACTCGCTGCGGACCACGGCCCCCTTCGCGAGCCGCTTCACGCCGAGGGAGGCGTTGCGTCGCAGCACCTCACGCTCCTCGGCGGGGGTCGGATAAGAGAGACGGTGGCAGAGCATGAAGCGGTCGAGCTGCGCCTCGGGCAACTCGAAGGTGCCGCTCTGCTCGACGGGATTCTGCGTGGCGACGACGAGGAACGGCGCCGGGAGGGGGAGGGTGTCGGCGCCGATCGTCACCTTGCGCTCTTGCATCGCCTCGAGCAGCGCGCTTTGCACCTTCGGCGCGGCGCGGTTGATCTCGTCGGCGAGGAGGAGATTGGTGAACACCGGCCCGGTCACGACGCGAAACTCCCCCGACCTCGGATCGAGGACCTCCGAGCCGGTGATGTCGCTGGGGAGGAGATCGACCGTGAATTGCACGCGCTTGGAATCGAGATCGATCGACTTCGCCAGCACGCTCACGAGCAACGTCTTCGCGAGCCCGGGAACCCCTTCCAGGAGGAGATGACCGCCAGTGAAGAGGGCGATGAGCAGCCGCTCGACCACCTCGTCCTGGCCGACGACGACCTCGGCGATTCTGCCGCGGACGGCGGTGGCGAATCGGGCCGCGTCGTCGATCGCGGCAACCACAGGGGCTCCGGTCATGGGGAAGTCCCGGGGGGGATATGAGGCGGGACCCGCGTGGCCGCCGCGGGAACCCGCCGAAGAATACCTCCGCGACACGAGAGTGTCGCAGCCGCCCGTGATCCGATTTCCTGCGGAGGCACTCGGGTATCCTCTGGGGAGGGTGTTCCCTGCGGCCTTCGCCTTCATAGTCGGGGTGCCGGATCGGCCTTCCCGCCGGACGGGCCAGGGAAAACCTTCTCCGCGGAGCCGGGCATGGGCGTGCGCGTCAGTGTGATCATTCCCACCTGGAACCGGGCCGCGGCGGTCGTCGAGGCGGTCGGCGACGTCCTCCGCCAGACGGAGACCGATTTCGAAGTCCTCGTCTGTGACGACGGCTCGACCGACGACACCCGCAAGCGCCTCGCGGCGATTGCCGACCCAAGGCTCGTGTGGATCGATGGCCCGCGGTCGGGCTGTCCGGCGGCCCCGCGCAACCGGGGGATCGCCAGGGCTCGGGGCAAGTGGATCGCCTTCCTCGACAGCGACGACCGCTGGCTGCCTTCGAAGCTCGCGCGGCAGCTCGAGGTGGCCCGCGCCGCCGGGGTGGGGGCCGTCTCCTCCAATGCCACGCGCCTCCGCGACGGAAAGCCCGCAGGCACCGTCGTCGATCATCCCCGGCCGCTGATCCGCACGTCCGATCTCCTCTCCTGGAATCCGGTTGTCTGCAGCAGCATGGTTGTCCGGGCCGACGTCCTTGCGCGCTGCGGCGGCTTCCCGGTGCATCGGCCCTTTCTGCCGATCGAGGATCATGCCCTCTGGCTCCGCGTCGCGGCGCTCACCGACATCGCCTACGTCGAAGAGTGCCTGGTCGTCTATGCCGATGAGCCGGCCACGAGTGTCCGGGCAGGCCTCTCGGCAAGCGCCGACGAGCAGCGTCTGGCGCTCTATGAGAGCTATCGGCGGTGGTGGAAGGAGTCGGGGAAGCGTCCGTCGCTCTCCCACCGGCTCCTCGTCGCGGCGCGCTGCTTCCGTTCGCGCGGCCGACTGCGCGCCGCGGCGCGCAAAACGCCTGCTCCGGGGGCACCACGATGAAGATCCTTCTCACGGTGGAGTTGTACTGGCCGTCGCGGGGCGGCTGCCAGGAGGTGGTGCGACAATTCGCCCGGCGGCTCGCAGAGCGCGGCCACGACGTCACCGTAGCGACCTCGGCCGATCCCGCCCGGAGCGAGGGATTGATCGACGGCGTCCGGGTCGTCGGCTTCGAGATCAGCGGCAACGAGGTCTCTGGTTACCGGGGAGATACGCAGGCCTACGTGAACTGGGTCAGGGACAAGAAAGCCGACGTGATCCTCAACTACTCGGCGCAGGTCTGGCCGACCGACCTCCTCCTGCCGATGCTTCCGGAGCTCGAGGCCCGGAAAGTGCTCGTGCCCTGCGGCTATTCGATGCTCCGGGTGCCCCGCTACCGCGACTACTACGCCCGGCTGCCAGCGATCCTCCGTGGCTACGACCGGATCGTCCATCTCTCCGATATTTACCGAGACGCTGAGTTCGCTCGGGAGCACGCCCTCTCCCACACGGTTGTCATCCCCAACGGCTGCGGCGCCGATGAGTTCGACCCCGTCCCCTCGATCGACATCCGCCGTCGGCTCGGCATCGCTCCCGAGGCCTTTTTGGTTCTCCATGTCGGCAGCCACACCGCGCTCAAAGGGCATGGCGATTGCCTGCGGATCTTTCGCGGCGCACGCCTGCGCGAGGCCCATCTGCTCCTCGTCGGCAACGACGTCCTCGGTGGCTGTGGGGGACGCTGCCGGGCGCGGGCGTGGCTGGCGAACTGGTCCCCCGCGGACCGGCTCCGGCGCAGCCGCGTCACCGTTGCCGATCTCGACCGCGAGGCGATCGTCGCCGCCCACCACGCCGCCGATCTGTTCCTCTTTCCCTCGAACGTCGAGTGTTCGCCGCTCGTGCTCTTCGAAGCGGCGGCGACGAGGACGCCGTTTCTCGCGACGGACGTCGGCAATGTCGCCGAGATCGCCCGTTGGACCGGCGGCGGTGAGATCCTCCCGACGACGTACGATTCCGTCGGCCTCGCGCATGTCGATGTGGCGGCCGGCGCCACCCGGCTCCGTGCGTTGTGGCGCGACCAGCCCGGGCGGGAACGGATGGGCCAAGCGGCTCATGCCGCGTGGCGCGATCGCTTCACTTGGGAAAAAATCGTCTCCGACTATGAGCGGCTCTTTTTCGACCTCGTCGAGGAGGGGCGATGAGCGCGGCGCCTATGATCATCAGGCTCGAGGGGGGGCTCGGCAATCAGCTCTTCCAATACGCCGCCGGCCGGACCATCGCCCTGGCCACCGGCCGGGATCTCCTCCTCGACACCGCGGCCTACCGGGCAGACCCGCTGCGGAGCTATCAGCTTGACCACTTCGCGATCGCTGCCCGGCCGCTGCGTCGCGGCGACGTGCCCTTGTTCAGGCTGCGGCGATCGCGGCTCGGGGCGATCGTTCCGCGGCGCTCTCGCGTGGAGATCGTCCGCGAGGCGTTTCCGGCGCGGGTGCCGATATGGCCTGAGGCTCCGGTAGACGATGCCGGCACGCCCTACCTCATCGGCTACTGGCAGTCGGAGCGGTATTTCGCGGCCATCGCCGACACGATTCGCCGGGAGGTGCGGGTGAACGCCGCCCCCGAAGGTGCCAATGCCAGGCTCCTCGACGAGATCGCCGCCGGCGACGCGGTGGCGATCCATGTCCGCCGGGGGGATTACGTCTCAAACCCGGCGGCGACGGCCTATCACGGCCTCTGCGGGCTCGACTATTACCAGGGGGCGATCCGCAGGCTCGCGGGAACCGTCCCCCAGCCCCACTTCTTCGTCTTCTCCGACGATCTCGACTGGGTGCGCGCAAACCTCGACACCGGCCATCCGACGACGTGGGTCGGCCACAACACCGACACCCCGTGGGAGGATCTCCGCCTCATGGCCGCCTGCCGGCACTTCATCGTCGCCAATTCGTCGTTCAGCTGGTGGGGGGCGTGGCTGGGGGCCTGGCCGGGCAAACAGGTGATCGCCCCGGCCCGCTGGTTCCGGGCCGACCATGGCGGCGAAGGGGAGATTGTCCCGGCGGGATGGCTGCGGATGTGACGGGGACGGCACGGATCGGTCGGTCGGCGTCGTTCACTCTTCCGAAACCCACCAATCCCCTGTGCACTCGAGCATGGACGACCCAGCCTGTCTTCGTCGTCTCGGTAGCCTCCGCTAACCTCCCCGCCCCGCTTCACTCATCGCCCGCTCACCCCTTGTCCGCTTTCACGTTTCCCGATCCCCGTTTTCCTTCGGAGCCTTGTCCATGAACATCAAATGGTCGAACTTGTTCCTCCTCACGGCCGTCGCGTCGGGCGTTGCGCCGGTCGCCCTTGCCGACGACCCCACGGCCACGGTCGTGGAGGGAAAGCCGCTCACCGTCACCATCTCGGCGACGGCCGAGGCCACGGGCGACGCCAGTTCGCAGCCACCGCGGGTCGTTGTCGTCACGGATGACACGGTCGATGCGACCGGGGCACCGGCCGAGGCGAAGGCGATCACGATCCGCCTCGTCGGCGATGGCCAGGGGTTTGTCGCCGAATCCAAAGATGCTCCCGGGGCCGAAGGGAAGAAAGTCCCCTTCATCGGCGTCGTCACCTCGCCGCTCGGCGAGGCGGTGCGAGCGCAGACGACGCTCCCTGAGGATGTCGGCCTGTCGGTCGATGTCGTTTCCCCGGACAGCCCGGCGGCGAAGGCGGGGCTCAAGGCCCATGACATCCTTGCCAAGTACGACGATCAGCTTCTCTGCGCGGCAGTCCAGCTCTCGGCGCTCGTCAAGCGCACCGGCACCGGCAACAAGGCAACGCTCATCGTCCTCCGTGGCGGCAAGGAACTGCCGATCGAGGTCACCGTCGGCGAGCATGCCGCCCAGGCGACGTTCAAGGTCGAAGGGGTCAACATCGCCATGGGGCAGCCGGGGGGGCCGCGGGTCGTGGCCGGCCAGCCGCTCGCTCCGGAGGTGATCAAGCTCATCGAGGAGATGGGCTCAAAGGCCGGCGGGGCCGTGTTCGGCGGACAGTACGGTTTCGCGGTGCCGGCGCCAGGGGTCGACGCGCCGATCTTGTTGCAACAGTCTCCCGCGCCGAACGCCTCGCCCCTCCAGCCTCAGCCCAACCAGCTCCAAAGCAACCAGATCCAGCGCAACCAGCGGATCGTGCTTGTGAACCCCAACGTCCAGTCGCAGAGCCAGTCGGTGTCGATCGTCGCCAACGATGACGGCCGCGTCGAACTCCGCGAGGTCAACGGCAAGCGAACGGTGACGATCCTCGATAAGGCCGGTGCGCAGCAATACAGCGGCGCGCTTGACTCAAAAGAGGATCGGGAGAAAATCCCCGCTGAACTCCGCAGCCGCGTCGAGCAGGCCGAAGCCTCGGCCGGGCCGAAGGCGGTGGTCCCGCCGCTCGCTCCCCCGGTGCCGGTCGCACCGGGCGGCGATGCCGCAGGCGGCGGCAGCCGCTGATGCGTCGGCGCTGAAATGGATGCCGGCAGCGGCCCGGGC
>CAJAYZ010000613.1 GCA_903949225.1 uncultured Planctomycetaceae bacterium | reverse complement strand
GACACGGCTCCCGATAACTCAACGTTCGCGGTTGCACCGACCGCCGTTTCGGCGGCTGCGGCTCTGGGCGGCTTGGTGAAGACCGCTCCGGCATGGGCTGTCAGCCTTCTTGTCCACGTCATCGTCCTCCTCTCGATGGCGCTGGTCGTCAGCCAGCCTCCGCTGCAGGAGAAGGCGCGGGTGATCGTGTCGGGGGCCCCTGAGACCCTCGACGCCTTCGAAGACTTCGACGCCTCACTGCCGGACGATCTCCCGGTTATCGACCAGACCACCGACGAGGTCGTGATGACTGACGTCGTGCCGGTCGACAACGTTCAGGTGGTGAGCACGGCTGAAGATGTCGATGCCGCACCGATCGCGGTCGAACTCTCCGACTTCGGTACCGAGACCGCCGCGCCGGCCGACATGCTCGCCACCGTCGGTGCGATCGGAGGCACGGCAGGGGGCCTTGGCGGCCGCGCCAGCGCCGCGATGCGCAACCAACTCGTGGCGACCGGTGGCGGCAGCTCGCAGAGCGAGGCTGCCGTCGAAGCCGGGTTGAAGTGGTTCATCCAGCACCAACTGCCCGACGGGGGCTGGAGCTTCAACCTCAAGGAATGCCCCAGTTGCAAGGGACAGTGCAGCGAGGGGCGCGACAAGGGGGTCGGGGAGGACCGCTGCGGCGCCACGGCCATGGCCCTCCTCCCCTTCCTCGGCCGCGGCTACACGCACAAGGAGGGGCCTTACCAGCGGCAGCTCGAAGCCGGGCTGACCTTCCTTGCGGGGATGGCGGTCAAGGGGAATGGCAAGGCCTACGACAAGGGGGGCAACATGTACTCCCAGGGCCTCGCCGGGATCGTGCTCTCCGAGGGCTACGCGATGTCACAAGACAAGCGTCTCCAGGCCCCGGCTCAGCTGGCCCTCAACTACATCATGCAGGCCCAGGATCCCGTCGGAGGGGGCTGGCGTTACGCGCCGAAGCAACCCGGCGACACCTCCGCCGTCGGCTGGCAGTTGATGGCGCTCAAGAGCGGCAACATGGCCTTCCTCCAGGTCAACCCGCTCACCGTGAAGAAGGCTTCGGCTTTTCTCGACTCGGTGCAATCCGACGACGGTGCCGCCTACGGCTACATCGACGCGAAGACCCCGGGCCCTGCGCGGAATGCCGTCGGCCTCCTCTGCCGGATGTATCTCGGCTGGAAGAAGAACCATCCGGCCATGGAACGCGGCGTGGTGAATCTGGCCAAGGGGGGACCGTCCAACGACCTCTATCACGACTACTACGCCACCCAGGTGCTCCACCACATGGAGGGTGAATCGTGGGTGTCGTGGAACAACACGATGCGCGACATGCTCGTGAGCACGCAGGCAAAGAAGGGACATGAGGCCGGGAGTTGGTTTGAAGGGGTCAACGGTGGCCACGGGGCCGACGCGGCCGGACGGCTCTACTGCACGTCGCTCTCGACGATGATCCTCGAGGTCTACTACCGCCACCTGCCGATCTACGGCCAGCAGAGCGTCGAGGAAGAGTTCAAGGAGTAGTCCGACGATGCGTCGCCGGCCGTCTGGCCGGCAGGTTCGGGCCCGCACAGTTCCCGCTCGCTCCCTGGCTTTCTCCAGCTTTCCCAAGCTCCCTGGCCTTCCCTGGCTTCCCCAAGCCCCTGACTTTCCCCAGCTTCCCCAATCGGCTCGGGCCCGTTCGGCAGGATCGAGCCTGTTCCCTCCGCTAGTCGATACTCTCTCCGGGGATGCCGTGGCCTCTGCTGCGGACCATTCGCCCCCTCCAGCAGGGCCCGAACGTGTCGCTTGAGTCGTCGCGGAATCCCGAGCCCCCCATGCCGCCCGACGACGGCGTCGATGGAGCGCCGGCGCCGACCTGGATCGAGCGCGTGGTCGCAAGCCCGGTGTCGCGGTCGGCCTATGCGAGCGTCGTCGCCCATGTCCTCCTCGGCATCCTCTTGGCCCTGGCGACCGTGACGTCCCGCCGG
>CAJAYZ010000612.1 GCA_903949225.1 uncultured Planctomycetaceae bacterium | reverse complement strand
GCAGAGCCGCGGCTGGAACCGCAAGCAGGCGCGTGACGACGGTGCGGAAACGGTTGATGATCATCGGAAGCCTCTCTCCTCGTTCGACTCTTTCGCGGATCCCAAAAAAGATCCGCACCCTCAAGCTGTTGTTCGTGCCTCGCGTATCGCCCCGCGCCGTCGCAGGCCTCACGGCGTCTCGACAACCACAGGAACCTTGCGTTCGGTAACGACATCCCGATCGTAAAACTTGACCTTACCCTTCAGGACCAACTCGTAGCGGCCAGGGGGGGTTTCGCCGGTCGTGACGATCTTGAGGACTCCCTGGCCCTGATCACCCGGCACGGTCACTGCCGCGATCGACAGCCCGGGCACGGGATTCGCGGGCGCCGCCTCGAGGACGATGTCGCCGGCAAGGCCGTAGCGGCGCTCACAGGGTACGGCGAGATCGGCCGTGGCGCCCTGCTTCAGCGCGACCTGTTCTGGAAGCGCGCCGAACTCCAGCGGCACCTCGGCGACGCGGAGCATGATCGAGGGGACGATCACCGGCACGTCGATATCCTTCGACGCCGCGGCCGCAGCCGCATCGGCGGCCACCTTCTCGCGGCGGACACGCTCCTCCTCGGCGGCCTTGGCCTTCGCCTCCGCCTCCTTGAGGCTCGCGTCGGCCTTGGCCTTCGCTTCGGTCTGCTCGGGCGTCGGTTGCTGGCCGGCGGCCTGGATGTCGGTGAGCACCTTGTCGGCGGCGGCGAGGGTGGCCTTCGCCCCCTCGACCTGGGCCACGCGTTCCTTCACAAGAGCCGCGATTCGCTCATGATCGGCCTTGGCCAGTTCCGCCGCCTGGGGATTGCGGGCATAGGCCATCTTCGTCGCGCCGCGGAGGAGGATCTGGTAGGTGCCGGCGGGGAGCTTCGGATCGAGATCGATCTCGGCCGTGGCCGCTGCGGCCGCCTCGGCGATCTTGATCTCGGGCACTTTGAGCTCGGCGGGCAGCCCCGGCGCCGTCAGCGAGACATCCCCCTTGCCGCCGGGGCGACGGACGAGCGACAGCGGGATCGAGACCTTCCCCCCGCGCGCCGTCTCCCAAAGCTTCGTCTCGGTCGGGGCGACCGTGAGCGGCGCGGCCTCGGCGGTCACCGCCAGTGGCAGATCGTGGAGCTCGTGGACGATCCGCGGCACGTTCTGGTTGTCGGCATTGAAGCGGAGCGTTGCCACGCGGGCCGTGTGGACGACGTCGGCCTCCCCGACCTTCGCTCTTCCGACGACCCGGATCGTTCCCGACCAGGGCTTCATTCCCTCGGCCGCCGAGAGGACGAGCTGGAATCGTGAGGCCTTGGAGGGGCCGGCAGGCGCCGCCGTCACGCCCGGCGGCAGTCCCTCGGCTTCGACCGTCACGTCGCCCGAAAACCCGTCGGTGCGGAAGACCATGACGTCGATCGTCGTGGCGCCGCCGATGTCGATCACCGGCGGGACGACATTCGCCTTGTTGGCATCGGCCCGGTTCTGCTCCGCCAGGAGCGCGAGTAAACGGAAGTCGGGGGAGGGCTTGCGTGCCACGAGCACCCAGGCGTTCTCGGGTGAAGTCCGCGAATCGGCCTTGAGATCGCGGACGAGGATCCGGTACGTGCCGTCGGCCGGGGCCTTGAACTCGATCGTCGGATCGGCCGACGGGCGGTCGATGGCGCCGCCGACGAACTCGGCGGGGCCGTCGTCGACGAAGGCCAGTTCCTTGCCCACCGGCTTACTGTCGGGGCCGGCCGTGACGCTCTCGATCGTCAGGCAGGGATCGGTCTGGAGGCCGAGCCGGTTGGAGACGAGGTCGAGGAGAAACGTGTCGCCAGCCTTCGCTTCGAACGTGAACCAGTCGCGGTCGCCGCGGGGGTAGAAGCGGCCGGCGAGCGTGACGGGGAAGGTGATGCTCTGCGCCGCGGCCGGCTGGTCATTCGGCTCGGCTTCCGTGATCGGAGTGGTCGGGGCGAGGAGTGCCGGGGCGAGCGGCTGTGCGGCACCGGGAACGTCGCCAAAGAGATCGACGAGATCGGCCGTGGCATCGCGCGGGGCGAGCAACCGCCAGGCGCTTCGCACGGTCGCACCGCGGGCGGGATCGCCAGCGCGGACGTCGATCGTGATCTTCTCGAGCCCCGCAGTCCCTTCCTGGGCGGAGAGCGCCGGTAGCGCCGCCGGGGTGGCGCCGGGGAGGCCGGTGCCGTAGACGTCGACCTTCACCGACTCACCGATCCGAGCCACCGGCGGGAAGACGAAGTCGATCTGCGGCGCTGTCGACACGCTGAGCCGGTAGTGGTTGTCGTCGCCGCCAGCCGCGTAGAGGTCGTGGATCCGGAGGACGTAGCGCCCATCAGCCGGGGCAGTGAAATCGAGGAATGGATCGTCGGCATGACGGCGGCGGGCGGTGGCAAGGACGCGGCCGGCGCCATCGAGGACGTCGAGCACCGGGGTCATCCGCGAATCGATCCGCCTGGCCCAGACCTCGGCGCGGATCCGCTGGCCGGCCTTGAGCGGGACGGCGTAGTGATCCGATTTGCCCGCCGTGGGGCGTGCAGTGATCGTCGCGTCGGCGGCCACCTCTTGCGCTTTGGAGGGGCTGTCGGGCTCGCCAGCCTTCGTGATCTCGGCACTCGTGCCAACGAGGAACGTGCGCGTGTTGCTCGCCCCGTAGCGGCCGACGGCGACGACGTCATAGAGACCGGCCGGCACGTCGGGGGCGATCGTGACGACCATCTTCCGCGGGATGGCGCGGGGCTGCGGGTCGAACTCCGTCGGTGCGGTCATCTCCGGCGCGGCCGAGATGCCGGGATGGGAGAAGATGAGCTTCTCGAGGTCGTCGAGGTCGGCGCCGAGGAGCGTGACGGTGACCTGCGAACCCTGCTGGCCACCGGTCGGCTGGAGGGCGGAAAGTGCCGCGCGCGGGAAGTCGGCGGTGGCCGCGGCCGGGGCGAGCAGGCCGGCGCTCACCAGAATGACCGCAGGGAGGAAGCGGTGGAATCTCATGATGGTGCGTTCCGTGGGAGGGGGCGGCGCAGCACCGCTGGCCGTCCGTGGCTTCGCTGCCGGTCCGCAATGTAGATCGGGGGCTGGTTGCCCCCGATCGGCCCCGCCCCGGGGTCGAACGTTTCCTTCGTGAATGGAATCAGTGGTTGAAGAGAAATTCCTTCGTGTTGAGCAGCGACCAGATCACGTCCTCGTAGGCGGCCTGACGGTTGTCGCCGTGCCCCTCGAGGTATTTCTGGACGAGCCCGTTCTCCTCCGCCGACGGCGGCCGGGAGAACGACACCAGGTACAGTTCCGCGACCTTCGCGGCATCATCACGCCCCTGATCGGCGACGAGCTTCGAAGCCCGGCCGTCCCCTCCGAGCTTGCCGAGGATGTCGGCCGAGTTGATGAGGTGGATGCTCTGCGCGAGATTCGCCTCCGACACCCGTTCGCATTCGCAGGCGCTGTCGCCGTTGGGGCGGCCGAAGACGGTGAGGAAGTAGTTGCCGAAGTTGGGGTCGGGCAGCTGGATCGACCGAGTGCCGGCAAGCGTGCCGCCGAAGGCGGTCTGTTTGCCGGTGAGCGTGTCGATGGCGTCGAGAGCCACCTCGGCGGGAAGTCGGCGCGGGTAGAAGCGCGAGAAGCTCTGCCGATCCTCGGCGTTGAACTCGTTCGGCTCGGCCGAGAGCTGATAGGTGTTCGACCGGCAGATCGTCCGCACGAGATGCTTGAGGTCGTAGCCGTGCTGGACGAAATCGGCGGCGAGGGCGTCGAGGAGGGCGGGGTTTGTCGGCGGATTCGTGAGCCGCATGTCGTCTTCTGGCTCGACCAGCCCGCGCGAGAAGAAGTGCTTCCAGTAGCGGTTGACGATCGAGCGGGCGAAGAACGGATTGTCGCGCGTGGTCATCCAGTCGACGAGCGCCGTCCGCGGATCGACGTCGGCGGCGAGCTCGGCCGGCTTGCCACCGAGGACCGCTGCCTGGTGGGTTGCCTTGGGGCCAGCTGCCTGCGCCGGGCCGCGGTTGTGGAAGATCTGGTCTTCGCCCGGCTGGGCACCCTTCTTCCGGCCGATCCGCGAGAAAAACGCGGAGAGCTGGTAGTAGTCGGCGGTGCTCCACTTCTCGAAGGGGTGGTGGTGGCAGCGGGCGCACTGGAGGCGCAGGCCCAGGAAGAGCTGCGAGAGATCCTCGACCTGCTGGTTGGTGTCAACCACCTGCCGGTACCAGATCGTGGCCGGGTTGCCGCCGGCCTCGCCGGAGGCGGTGACGATGTCGCGGACGAACTGGACGTAGGGCTTGTTCTCTGCCAGGCTCGAGCGACTCCACTCG
>CAJAYZ010000611.1 GCA_903949225.1 uncultured Planctomycetaceae bacterium | reverse complement strand
GCGGCGGGAGGGGGGAAAGCACCAGATCGGATATTGGGGGATCGATCTCGCCCGGCATCTCGTTGACACCCACAAGATCCCGATCTGCATCCTCAACGGCGCCGTCGGCGGCACGCGGATCGATCAGCACCTTCCCAACACCGCCGAACGCACCGATCCGGCCACGATCTATGGCCGGCTCCTCGCCCGGGTGCGGGCCGCCCGGCTCACCCACGGCATCCGGGCCGTCTTCTGGCATCAAGGAGAAGCCGATCAGGGGGCCGACGGCCCCGATGGCGGCTACGGGAGCGAGACCTACCGGCAAAACTTTCACGCGCTTGCCGCGCATTGGCAGCGCGACATGCCAAACCTCGGCCACACCTTCCTCTTCCAGATCTGGCCCAATGCCTGCAGCCAGGGGGGCACGCCTGCCAGCGACCGGCTCCGCGACATCCAGCGGACCCTCCCCCGTGATTTCGCGCGGATGTCGGTGATGTCGACGCTCGGCATCCGCCCCGAAGGCGGCTGTCATTACCCGGCAGCGGGCTACGCGGAGATGGCCCGGCTGATGGCACCCCTCGTCGACCAGGCCTGCTACGAAGTGGTGTTCGACGAGCCGGTGACGGCGCCTGATCTGATCTCGGCCCAGTACGCTGACGACAGTCGCGGGGAGATCATCCTTGTGTTTGGCCAGCCGATCGACTGGGACGATGCGACGGCGTCGGAGCTTCGCCTCGATGGCGAGCCGGGGAGAATCCGCTCGGGCCGCGCCGCCGGCTCAACGCTTCGGCTCGCCGTGGCCCCGGGCTGCGACGCCCAGACGATCACCTATCTTGTCGACCGGCAGTGGCATCCGCAGCGCGTTCTCCGCGGGAGTAACGGGGTCGCCGCCCTCACCTTCCATGCCGTGCAGATTCTCCCCCCTCCCGCACAGGCCCCATCCCCATGAACTGTCTCTCTTCCAGCGCCCTGCTGCTCCTCGTCGCCACGGTCGTCGTCGGGCCGGCGACGCTCTCGGCCGCCGCCCCTGCTCCCCCCAACGTCGTCATCCTCTATGCCGACGACATGGGCTACGGCGACCTCGGGGCCAACCACCCCGATTCCAAAATCCCCACCCCGCACCTCGATCGTTTGGCGAGCGAAGGTACCCGGTTCACCGACGCCCACAGTTCGTCGGGGGTCTGCACGCCGAGCCGCTACGCCCTCCTTCATGGCCGCTATCACTGGCGGAAGTTTCACGGGATCGTGCAATCGTTCGACCAGCCGATCCTCGACGCCGAGCGAACGACACTCGCCGAGCTCCTTCGCGGCCGTGGCTACGCCACTGCAGCCTTTGGGAAGTGGCATCTCGGCTGGGACTGGGAGGCGATCCGCCGGGCCGGTGCTGCGCCGCGCGTCGAGGGGAAAAACAAAATCTTCGCCGCCGCCGATTTCGATTGGCGGCGGAAGATCCCGGGGGGCCCGCTCGCCCATGGCTTCGATCGTTATCTCGGCGACGATGTCCCCAACTTCCCCCCCTACGCCTGGTTCGAGGATGATCGGATCCCCGTCCCGCCGACTCTTCAACTCGTCACAACAGGACAGCCTCCCGAGGGGAACTGGGAATGCCGCCCCGGCCCGAGTGTTCCTGGCTGGGACTTCCACGCCGTCATGCCGACGCTCACCGACCGGGCCGTGGCCTGGATCGAGCAGCAGACCCCCGACCGTCCCTTCTTCCTCTACTTCCCCTTCACCTCCCCCCACGCGCCGATCCTGCCGACGGAAGCCTTCAAGGGCCGCTCGGCTGCCGGCCCCTACGGGGATTTTCTCGCCCAGACCGACGACTCCGTCGGCCGGGTGCTCGACGCGCTCAAAGCGCAGGGATTCGCCGCCAACACGCTCGTGATCTTCACCTCCGACAACGGCCCGGAACGCTACGCTTACGAGCGGACGCGGGCCTTCGGCCACCGCAGCATGGGGCCCCTCCGAGGGCTGAAACGCGATCTCTGGGAGGGGGGGCATCGGGTGCCGATGATCGTCCGCTATCCGGGGCATGTGCCTGCCGGAAGGGTGGCCGACGGCCTCCTCAGCCAAGTTGATCTTTACGCCACGATCGCCGCAGCGGTCGGGGCAGAGATCCCGGCAGACTCGGCCGAGGACAGCCTCGATCAGCTTGCCTGGTTCGAAGGGAAGGCGCCGTCAGCCCGCCGCGAGATCATTCACAACACCCACGCCGATGGTTACGCTCTGCGACAGGACGACTGGATTCTGATCGACGCGCCGTCTGGTGGGATTTCGGAAATCCCTGCCTGGTACCGCGAAGCCGAAGGGATCCCGGCAGATGCCCGCCCCGGTGAGCTTTACAACCTCCGCACCGATCTCGGCGAGCGTCACAATCGCTTCGACTCCGAACCAGACCGTGTCGCGGCGATGAAACAGCGCCTCGACACGATGCTCGGCCGCTGAAGTCAGTCGCGCCGAGCGCCGGTTCAACGGACTGTCG
>CAJAYZ010000610.1 GCA_903949225.1 uncultured Planctomycetaceae bacterium | reverse complement strand
GTGGCGCTTCTGCACCCCCATGACGACGTCGCCGTACATCTGAATGAAGCGGCGGTAGGAGTCGAAGGCGACGCGGCCGTTGCCGGTGGCCTTTTTGAGCCCCTCGACGGTCTTGTCGTTGAGGCCGAGGTTGAGGATCGTGTCCATCATGCCCGGCATGCTGTCGCGGGCACCGGAGCGGACGCTGACGAGCAGCGCGTTGGCCGGGTCGCCAAACTTCTTCCCGGTCTCCTTCTCGAGCATCTTCACGTAGTGGGCGATATCCTCCTCGAGCCCCTTGGGAAACTTCTTCCCCGAGGTGTAGTAGTCGATGCACATCTGCGTCGTGATCGTGAATCCCGGGGGAACCGGAAGCCCGATCTTCGTCATCTGCGCGAGGTTGGCCCCCTTGCCACCGATGATCGCCTTCATGGTGCCGTCGCCGTCGCACCGGTCGGCGCCGAAGTAATAGATCATCCGCCCTGGCTTGGACGCGGCGGGCTTCTTGGCGGCGGACTTCTTCGCGGACGATTTGGCCATAGGGGCGACGTGACCTTTCGAGGAGGGAAAAACCTGCGGGAAAAAGGGTCTAAGCCGCGTCGAATCTACGTTCACGTTTCCTGGGCGTCAACGCGGCGCTCCGGCGGGATGGCGGCCGGCGGGGGGGAAGGCTTCTGCCGCCGCAAACGGCTCGTTTTCCAGGAGTCGCGGTGGACCCGCGCGAGGGGGGATGGCGGCTCTCCAGGCGGGCGGCCTGCCGAGGCCGTGGCGATTTCCCCGCCGGCGGAGAACCGTCAGCCCCCCTGCCCCGCCGCGTCGGCACGACGGATCGCCTCCTCCACCATCCCGGCCGTCACCGGGAACGGCTCGTTGTGCGTTACCTCCCCCGGCTGCACCGCACGGGTGGCGATCTGCCGCAGCATCGCCCCGTCGATGTCACCGAGGCCGATCTGTCGGAGCGTCACCGGCAATCCAACCGATCGGCAGAAGGCGAGGACTTCGTCGATCTCTCCGGTCGGCGCATCCTCGAGGCAGAGTTGCGCGAGCGTCCCGAAGGCGACCTTTTCCCCATGGAGGGCGGCGTGGCACCCGGGGGCGACTGTCAAACCGTTGTGGATCCCATGGGCCGCCGCCAGCCCTGCCGATTCAAACCCGAGCCCCGAGAGGAGGGTGTTGGCCTCGACGATCCGCGCGAAGGCCCCCAGAGCCGCGGCGTCGAGCGTGCCGGCGCCATTGAGGTGCCCTGCTCGGTGGGCCGCCAGCGCTAAGGCGCCATCGGTCCGCAGCGTCTGCCAGCAGAGTTCGGCCAGGGCGAGCGCCGCGCGGGTCGTCGTGCCGCCGCGGCTGTGGGTCGCGCCCGAGCGGGCGCAGGCCCGGGCCTCAAACCAGGTCGACAGCGCATCCCCCATCCCCGCCACGAGGTAGCGGTCGGGCGCGGCAAGGATGACGTCGGTGTCGACGAGGACGAGGGCGGGGTTTTGCGGATGGAGCCTCACCTCCTCGACGACGCCTGAGTCGCTGTAGACGACGGAGATCGCGCTGGTCGGTGCGTCGGTCGAGGCGATCGTCGGCAAGGAGACGATGTCGAGATCGAGTTCTGCGGCCACCGCGCGGGCCGTGTCGATCGCCTTCCCGCCCCCCGCCCCGACGATCGTCCGCGCTGAGAGGCGCCTCGCCACATCGGCCACCGCGGCGATCTCGCGCCGGGAACATTCGCCGCCGAAGGGATGGATGGCAGGGGCGAAGCCGGCGCGCTCGAGCGACTGCTCCCAGATCGCACCGAGCTGACGGACTGCCGAGGCACCGGCGAGGATAAGCACCGGCCCTCCGAGCCCGAGCCGCGTCATCTCATCCCCGAGCGTGGCCGCCACCCCCGGCCCCTGCACGTATCTTGCCGGCGCCGCAAATATCTCAGCCATGGTCAGGCTCCTCGAGGATCGGTCTGTGTCACTCGCCGCCAGCGGCTAAGGTCGCGCTTCAATGTGCCGGGGCGTTTCCCGTGTTGCCCGACATCATTCCGACGTGCCGAGCCAGCGGTCGATGATCGTGTCGATGGCGCCATCCTCCTTCATCGTCAGGATCACCGCGTTGAACCGCTCGCGGAGCGGGCTCCCCGCCGGCACGACGATCCCGAAGTCGAACGACTCAAAGACTGGCCCCACCAGCCGATAGTTCGATCGACCAGGCCGCGAGATCGCATGACGCAGGGTTTGGTTCTCGGCGACGATGGCCTCCACCTCCCCGGCGTCGGCCGCTGCGAACACCTCGTCGAAGGTGCGATATTCCATCGGGATGCCGCTGCGGGCGCGGATCGCCGGCCCCGAGACGCCGGTGGCCTGCGTGCCGATCACCCGGCCGGCCATGTCGCGCGGCCCGTGGATCGCTCCCCCGATCCGTTCGGCGGTGAGCGTCGCCGCAATGCTTCCGGTGAACAGCGCGATGAGCACCGTTCCGACGAGCATCCACGCCGTCGCCAGGATCCGCCCTGGCACCGTGTCGACATGTTTGTCGTCGCAGCCACTGGCGATCAGCGTGCTGATCCCCCACCACGTCCCCTCCCACACGCCCCGCCGCCAGTCGCGGGGAAAACTCTTCTCGTTGACGCCGCGCTCGCACCACCAGAGCACATGCCCCACGAGCACCGTGAGGAGGATGAGCCCAGCCAGCAGCCGCCATGCCTCGCGCGTGAACAGGATCAAGAGCGGAGCGAGATAGGGATCGTCGTCGGTCTTCGGCACCGCGATTCTCAAGCCCGAATGGAACACCGAGTGGGTGAAGTCGAACTCAGCCTCCCGCTCGCGCGTCATCGCCACCGGCCCGAGGAACAGATCGGCCTCCCCCCGTCGTAAGGCCTCGAGGCCCTCGGCGAGCGAGTCCTTGATGACGTACTCGGTGGTCACGCCGAGCCGGAGCGTCATGTCGTCCCACATGTCGACCGATGGCCCTGTCGGCTTGCCGTCGGTGATCCCGAGCGTCACGCCCACCGGCGCGACGCCGACCCGAAGCGTTTCAGCAGCGGACAGCGAGTCGCTTTCACCACTGGCCAGACACGCCGCAAACAAGAGCGTGGTCACGGCGGCACCGCGCCGCCCCCAGGTCGCCGCAGCCACGAGCATTCCTCCGAGAGCAAGCAATCCAAACGCCGCCGGCAGCACGCCGGCCGGGAGTGTTGTCGAGGCCCCGGTGGCCAGCGCCTCCATGCCGCCCTCAGCCACGCCCCCGCCGGCAAGCGCCAGGAGAAGCAGCGGCATCGTGTTGTGGACGGCGTGGAGCACGATCGCCGGGAGAATGCTTCCCGTGGCGACGCGCAGCACGCCCGCCACGATCCCGAGGGAAAAGGTCGCCGGCATCCGCTCCGGGAGGAGATGCGCCGCGGCGAACAGCGCCGCCTGGACGACGACCGCAGCCACGAGCCGCCTCCGCGTCGGCCGCTCACCGGAGAGCGCCGAGAGGAGCCAGCCGCGGAAGAGCAGCTCCTCGGCCACCGGCGGCACAAGTGCCATGAGCGTCCACGACACCCACCAGGGATGCTGCTGGATGAGGCCGATGAGCCGCTCGGAAAGGCTGCGGATCGCCGGCGAGACCTCCGTCCCCTGCAGCGCGAGCATCACCCCGGCGGAGACGATGAACAAGCCTGCCCCGAGGCTCGCCGCCCCCAGGGCCGCCAACACGGCCCGGCCCGCCGAGCGGGGAAGGCCAAGGCCGAGCGTCCGCACGACATCAACCCGCTGCCAGGCGAGCATCGCTAGCAGCGGCAGGACCACGGCCACCCCCTGATGGATCGGGATGCCCAAGAGGAGATTTTCCGGCGTGAGCGCTTGGACATACCAGAGGGCCGCCAGCCCCACCACGACCGGAATGATTCCCTGGGGGATGGTCGGGACGATGCGCGGCGCCGGCCGGCTGAGAACCCCGGCAGCGGCATCGGGCCCGCGGAAGAGGATCTCCTCGTCGGTGAGCAAATGCGCGGTGCCGCGGAGCAGCAGCGCCGTCAGGACGGCCGAGGAGAGGATCGTGAGGAGGAGAGGGAGGAGTGCCTGAATGATCCCTCCCCCGCTGTTGTCCGGGGTGCCCGTGAGGATGTCGCGGGCCACCATCACCTGCCCCGTGAACGGCACCAGGGCCAGGGGGCCGTCGCCGCGGAGCCCGGGCACGAGTGCCGTGCCGGCCAGCGCCGCCACGAGAAGAATCACCGGCGTGAGGGTGTTTTGCGCTTCCTTGCCACTCTTCGACGCCGTCGTCACCGCCAGGCAGGTCGCTGCGGCGAGCGCCGCCAAGCCGACGAACGCGATCACCGTCACCACCGCCCCGGCGCCGAGGGCCGGGAGGCGCGACGCCGCGCCGGGGGGGAGGAAGCGAAGGCCGACGGCACTGGTCAGCGCGATCGAGACGCAGTTGGCCGCGAGGGTCGCGAGGGTCACGGCGTAGACGGCGAGGAACTTCCCAAACACGATGCTGCCGGTGCTGCACGGGGCCATGAGGAGCGTCTCGATCGTTCCCCGCTCTTTCTCGCCGGCGATCGCGTCGATGGCCGGATAGAAGGCGCCGGTCATCGTCAGGACTGCCAAGAGGACGAGGATCGACGCGGTCAGCGCGGGAAGGATCTGTTCGGTGGCCACCGTCGTGCCCCCTGCCGTCTCCCCGAGGATACGGATGCGGATCGGCTGGAGAAGGCTCTCCGGCAATCCGGCCCGGCTGACGCGGCCGGTGCGGATCGCCTCGGCGACGCTGCGGATCACCCCCTCGACCTGCTCGCGCGAACGCCCGATCGGGCGCCGCGAGGGAAAGCGGACGTCGAGGTCGACTG
>CAJAYZ010000609.1 GCA_903949225.1 uncultured Planctomycetaceae bacterium | reverse complement strand
TGTCACGGGCCGGACGAACACTCCCGCGAGGGGGGCTTGAGGCTCGACGTCCGGAGTGCCGCACTGGCGGCCCGCGATGACGGTGCGGCGGCGATCGTTGCCGGGGATGCGACAGCAAGCGTGATGGTGGCGCGGATCCATGCCACGGACGGTACGCAGATGCCACCGGAATCGTTCGGCAAGCCACTCACCGCGGATCAGCGGGCCCTCCTGATCCGTTGGATCGATGCCGGTGCCCCGTATGCCAACCATTGGGCCTTTCTTCCTCCGCGGCGTCCGCAGTTGCCGCAGGTGAAGCGCAGCGATTGGCCCCGCGGCGATCTCGATCGGTTCGTGCTCGCCCGGCTCGAGGCGGAAGGGATCGAGCCCGCGCCCGAAGTCGACCGGGCGACCTGGCTGCGACGCGTGACGCTCGATCTCACCGGCCTTCCCCCGACGTCGGAGGAGATCGCGGCGTTCCTCGCCGATTCGAGCCCCACATCCCACGAGGCCGTCGTCGATCGGCTGCTGGCGTCGCCGCGCCATGCGGAGCGGATGGCGATGCAGTGGCTCGACGTCGCCAGGTACGCCGACACCAACGGCTACAACAACGACGAGACGCGGACGCTCTGGCCGTGGCGTGACTGGGTGATTCGGGCGTTCGCCGAGAACATGCCCTTCGACCGTTTCGTGACCGAGCAGGTGGCGGGCGACCTGCTCACTGATGCCACGATCTCCCAACGGGTGGCCACTGGCTTCAGTCGCAATCACGTGCTCACGACCGAAGGGGGCATCATCGACGAGGAGTACCGGGTCGAGTATGTCGCCGATCGGGTCCACACCACCGCGACCGCCTTCCTCGGCCTGTCGCTCCAGTGTGCCCGCTGCCATGACCACAAGTACGATCCCTTCTCCCAGGCTGACTACTACCGGTTCGCGGCATTCTTCGACAATGTTCCCGACAAGGTCGTGGGCTACAGCCAAGGGCGGATGGCCGAGCCGCTCCTCGAGGTCCCTTCGCCAGAGCAGAGCGCCGAGCGGCAGCGGCTCGAGGCGCGGCGGGACGAACTCGCGGAACGGTTGGCCAAGCGTGCGACTGAATGCGCGGCCGATCAGGAAGCCTGGGAGGCCACGCTGACGCCGGAGCGTCTTGCGGCAGCCGAGCCTCCCGGATTGCTGGCTTGGTTTCCGCTCGATGACGAGGCCGGGCCGAAGGTCGCCAGTGCGGTGCCCGCAGGCATTCCCGGCGAGGTGGTGGGGAGATTCGAGTATGCCGAGGGGCGGCTCGGTGGGGCCGGGCTATTTGACGGCCAGACCCACATCGCAGCCGGCGAGACCGGGGCTTTCGAGGCCGATCGCCCGTTCTCGATCTCCGTGTGGGTCCATCCGACGAGCGGGGAAGCGAGTACGGTGCTTTCCAAGATGGATGAAGCCGATGCGTTCCGAGGCTACGACCTGATCCTCGAACAGGGGAAGGTGGCCGTTCATGTCGTTCACCATTGGCCAGAGCGGGCCTTCAAGGTGATCACCAACGAGCCGCTCTCGCTCGATCATTGGCACCATCTGGCGGTCACGTACGACGGATCGCGCCGCTCGTCGGGAATGCGGGTGAATGTCGATGGGGTCGCACGGCCGATCACCGCCACGACCGACAACACCGTCGATGGCACGCTCGTCACGTCGCGGCCGTTTCATATCGGAAGGCGCAGCGCCACCGCCCCTTTCCGCGGACGGATCGACGACCTCCGTCTCTATGGCTGTGTGCTGCCCGACCACGACATCACACGGCTCGCCGCCGGGGAGACTCCGGCCGGGCTCGCGGCACTCGTCGATGTGCCCCGCGAGCGACGCAGTCCGGGCGAGGCTCTGCGGCTGCGGTCTCATTTCCTCGATTCCGTAGACGAACGCTCGCGTGGGTGGCGCGAGGAGGCCGCTGCCATCCCGGCGAAGCTCGCGGAGCTCGCGAAGCAGATCCCGGTGACGATGGTCATGGCCGAGATGAATCCACGCCGCGAGACACGCGTGCTCGTCCGTGGTCGGTATGACCAGCCGGGCGACATCGTCTCGCCGGGCGTGCCGGGGTTCGGTCCTGGAACCGAGGTCCTGCCCGTGGAAGGGGGCGATCGGATGGCGCTGGCCCGTTGGTTGACGCATCCCGATCACCCACTCACCGCCCGGGTCGCGGTCAACCGGTGGTGGGGAATGCTCTTCGGAACGGGGATCGTCGAAACGGTCGAGGATTTCGGTATCCAGGGGGCCGCACCGAGTGATCAGCAACTCCTCGATTGGCTGGCGACGGAACTCGTCAGCCGGGGCTGGGATGTGCGCAGCCTGCTCCGGGATGTCGTCCTTTCAGCAACCTACCGGCAGTCGTCGCACGTCACGCCGCTGCTCGCAGAGCGGGATCCGGCCAACCGCCTCCTCGCTCGGGGGCCTCGTGGCAGGCTCCCCGCGGAGACGGTGCGCGACAATGCCCTGGCGATCGGGGGATTGCTCGTCGAGAAGATCGGGGGGCCGAGCGTCAGGCCATGGCAGCCCGCCGGACTGTGGGAGGACGTTTCGGTCGAACGTCGCGACACGTACATCCCCGACAGCGGGGAAGGGGCGCATCGCCGCAGCATGTACACCTTTTGGAAGCGGACCTGCCCGCCGCCGGGGATGACGACCTTCGATGCCCCGGACCGGGAGACGTGCGTGGCCCGTCGCGGTCGCACCAACACCCCGCTGCAAGCGCTCGTGTTGATGAACGACCCGACCTACCTCGAGGCCGCCAGAGGGCTGGCCACCCGGTTGCTGGCAGAGCCCGGTGACGACGCCGCGCGCCTCAATTGGGCGTGGCTGCGGGCCTTGGGGCGGACACCGACCCCAGACGAAACGACCGTTGTCAGCACCGTCCTCGAGGCAGCGAGGCAACGATTCCAAGGGGACCCGGCGGCCGCCGAGCAATTCCTCGCCGCTGCCGGAGGACCGGTGCCGGACGGTGTCGACCGGCCGTCGCTCGCTGCCTGGACAACCATCGCCAGCTTGATCCTCAATCTCGACGAGACGATCTCCAAGCCCTGAGATAGACGTGGAAAAAGTCTTCCATGGCCTTTTTCCACTTGAGCCACCCCAAAAAAACCGAGGTTTTTCGGGGTGTCGCACGCCGCATCCGGCGGCGGGCACATGATCCACGGACTGCTAGGCCCTCAACCGTTCCCGCGCTCCCGCTCCGCCCCCTCGATCGGAATGCCCGCCATGCCCGCAAGTCCCCCGCCCTTTGATGCCTTTCACCGCCGCGCGTTCCTCCACGGCAGCGCCTCGGTCGTCGGCAGCGCCGCCCTGGCCGGATTGTTTGCCCGCGATGGCTTCGCGACGGCTCCGGCTGGGCGGGCCACCGGGGCTGTGACGCCGCATGTTGCGGCCCGCGCAAAACGGGTCGTCTATCTGTTTCAGTCGGGCGGGCCTTCGCATCTCGAGCTCCTCGACCACAAGCCGCGGCTGCGGGAGTTTCACGGACAGGAACTCCCCGACTCGATCCGACAGGGACAGCGTCTCACGGGGATGACAAGCGGGCAGACGAGTTTTCCGGTGATCGCCCCGAAGTTTGGCTTCGTTCAGGCGGGCAGCAACGGGACCTGGATCAGCGAATTGCTGCCCCACACCGCCAAGCAGATCGACCGCATCTGTCTCGTCCGTTCGATGCACACCGAGGCGATCAATCACGACCCGGCGATCACGTTCGTCCAGACCGGATCGCAGCAGCCCGGAAGGCCCTCGCTGGGGGCGTGGTTGTCGTACGGCCTGGGGAGCGAGGCAGAGAACCTCCCCGCGTTTGTCGTCCTCATCTCTCACGGGAGCGGCAAGGACGCCAATCAGGGCCTCCTCGAACGCCTCTGGGGGGCCGGCTTCCTGCCGTCGAGTCATCAGGGGGTGAAGCTCCGCAGTGCCGGCGACCCGGTTCTCTTCCTCTCCGATCCCCCAGGCATCGATCGCGGTTTGCGACGGACGATGCTCGATGGCTTGGCAGCGCTCAACGACAGGCAGCGCCTGGAGACCGGTGATCCCGAAATTGCCACGCGGATCGCGCAGTATGAGATGGCGTTCGGGATGCAGGCTTCGGTCCCGGAGCTGACGGATCTTTCGGGTGAGTCGGCAAAGACATTCGACGATTACGGCGAGGCGGCCCGCCGGCCTGGCACGTTTGCTGCCAACTGTCTGCTCGCCCGCCGGCTGCTGGAACGGGGTGTGCGTTGTGTGCAGCTCTACCACCGCGGCTGGGACCAGCACGGTGGCTTGCCGACGAACATTCCCAAGCAGGCTCGGGACATCGATCAACCGCAGGCAGCGCTCCTTGCCGACCTCCAGGCCCGGGGGATGCTCGACGACACGCTCGTCGTCTGGGGGGGAGAGTTCGGGAGGACCGTCTATGGGCAGGGGGGGCTGCAGGACGACTACGGTCGCGATCACCATGGCCGGTGTTATTCGGTTTGGATGGCCGGCGGGGGGATCCGTCCCGGGGTTGTCCACGGGGAGACC
>CAJAYZ010000608.1 GCA_903949225.1 uncultured Planctomycetaceae bacterium | reverse complement strand
TGCTGGTCGAAATCGGCAGTCAGGGAGCTGCCAGGGACGACTTTCCCGTACGGATCTGTGCCGTAGGTGGGTTGCCCCAACCAATCGACGCCGGCCTGCTCGTAGACCCAGGGATTGCGCGGGGTGGCGCCGTAGTCGGTCGACCACTGCCAGGGGCTTGGGGTCTGGAAGGCAAAGTTGCGGAAGACGCCGGCCGAGAGCGCCCACTCCCAGCGGGTGCCGGTGAGCGGGGCATAGGATGTCGTCGATCCGGACGTGACGAGCGTGCCGGCGGTGGCCATGACGTCGGTGAACGTGGCGCTGGCGGCCCCTTGGTAGCGCGTCACGCCGACCGCAGGACTATAGACATAGACCGTCTGCCCCGTGGCGGCGGGCTTGAAGGTGTCGATGATGTCGACGACGCATGACGGATTTGTCGACGAGCCCGAGGCCGCGGCCCGGATCTCGTTCATGACGACCGGATAGCTCGACGCGTTGTTGAAGCGAACCTGCCCGGAGCCACCCGCCGAGGCGATGCTGCCGACGGTGCTCGTGCTGATGATTCCACCCTGAAGCATCACGAATCCGCCGCCGGGGGTGGCGTTGATGTCGGAGACGTTGATTTGAGCTGCGGGGAGATCGAACGTCACCTTCGCAAGGGCATCGTCGAACTTGGGGACGGGTGAGTTAAGAATAGAGTAGTCGTAGACCGGACGACTTACCCCCTGAAGATAGAACAAGGAGTCAAAAGAACTTTTTGAGCGTGCCGGGGAAATCGGTTCGAGGCGGCCGGATCGCAAGGGATAGCGGGCGTACGTTCCGTACGCGACTACTTCGGCGTAACCGTAGGCCGCATCCCGCATCCCCTCGACGCTCTCGAGCGGAATGTGGGCCGTGCTCGTGCCGTTGAAGTAGCCGAGGAACTGGTAGGTGCAGAGCTGGGCCACGAGCTGATCGCCAGTCCCGCCGAACCCGAGTTTCTGCCGGATGGCGTTGATCACGGGGCGGACATCGGCATTCGTCGCAGCGCCCTTGGCGTCGACTGTTTCGGCGGGGAGCGTAATCCCGTTGGTGGTGAGGCTGGTGAAGAGATTCCGCAGGCCGTCAAGGTCGGCCTGGTTGGTCGTCACGTTCATCGAGAGGGTGCGGCCCGACTTGATCGTGCTGTTGACGTTGATGTACTGGGCCTTGATGACCACTTGGCCGGCATCGATCTGCGAGGGAGCCGTGCCGATCTGGCCGTTCTGGGCGAACGACTTCGTGTTGCGGAGGGTCACGAAGTTGCCGTCGGGAATCGATGGGAACTGCGTCTCGCCGTACCAAGAGATCGTTCGCTGCGTCCAGCCATCCTGTGCGGAGGGGGAGTAGTCAGCGCCGTTCCAGCCTTGGTAACCCCCCGCAATAACATTGCTGCCGTAGGTGACGATGGAGGTATAAGGCGAGAGGCCACCGTAAATGAGATTCCAATCGAGCCCACCGTTGCCGTAGATTTCCCGCGGGTCGTACTGGGCGTTGACGGCGTAGGCCGCTCCCCAGCGGGCGTCGGGGTTTTGATTCGAAGCTGGATTGCCCCCTGGATAGACGATGTAGCTGTTCCAGTCGGCGATCGGCGTCGCCCCGGCGAAGTAGGTGGGGCCCTTCACATCGACGACGTAGAACCCGGCTGGGGCGACGAGATCGATGGCCGCCGCCCAGATCGTGCTCAATTGGCCGATCGATCCCTGCACATTCCTGAGGCTGACACTGCCGCCGAGGTTTTCGATCGAATCGTCGACGAACATCCCCGGGCCGAACGAGGAGGTGCCCGAGGGGCCGTTGAAGCTGTTGGTGATGTTGACCGAGGGAGCGACGGTCTCCCGATCCTTGATGATCCGGATGCCGGCGCTGGTAGCGCTCGACTCGGATCCGGTACCGGTGAACAGCACCTTCCCGCCCGGCACGTTGGGGATATTGATGTCGCCGACGATGAGATAATTGGAGCTCTTGTTCTCGACGGTGATCGTGGCCCCCCCCTTGGCCGTGATCGAGCCGCTGCCGGCGAACCGGGTGGCGTCGATGGTCACGGCGCCCCCGCGGGCGGAGAGCCCGGAGAGCTTGACGGCCGGGACATTCGAGCTCGACACTCCCATCCGCATGATCGCCGCGGTGTCGGCGGTGTAGTTTTCGTTGACGAACGTCGTGGGATTGAACGCGCTATTGACCGATTTCACGAAGGGGAGGAAATCGGCGCCGCTGGTGACCGTGGCATTCGTGCTGCCGGCGGGGATGAGGATGGTGAGATCCCGGTAGATCCCCGCCTCGATCGTGCCCGACTGCGTCACGAGGCCGCTGGTCGTTGCGGTTGCCGAGCCGCCGTCGGCCGTGTCGGTGGGGATCAGACCGAGCTGGAAGCCGTGGCCGATTGCCGACGAGCTCGGGTTCGCAGAGCCGGGGTTTGCGGCGATCTCTACATTGCCGCCGGTGCGAATGATCACGCCCGGGCGGATGTCGAGGTCGGCGTTGCTCGTGAGTGCGGAGGCCCCGTCGGCGACGGGGATGGCGATCAACCCACGGATGTAGCCAGTAGCAAGGGAATCCCCCTTGATTGAGGTTTGATGGTTCGTCGACTT
>CAJAYZ010000607.1 GCA_903949225.1 uncultured Planctomycetaceae bacterium | reverse complement strand
CTTGGCCGTCGCTCGCTGCATGCCGCCTGCGCTCCGCCATCCCTGGCTCCGCTTGCCGTCAAGCCCGGCTCCCGGGGCATGGGCAACCCCTCGCCAAGTCCTGGCGCTGGGGAGTTGTGGCAACTCCGTTTTCTCTTGAATCCGTAGACCTCCGTCGGGAAACGCCTGCGGCTCGGGAGGTATGATTTCCGGAGCCCGCTGTCGCCCTCCGGACGCCTCCGCCATGACGCCTCCCCGCCCTGTCAACGCCGCACTGCTGGCCATGGTGCTGGCGTGCGCTGCGATCACCGGCCGGCCGGCATCCGCAGCCGACGCCGCCACCTGGAGCGGGTCGCTCAAAAAGGTGTTTGCCGATCGCTGCTTCGCCTGCCACGGGGCCCTCGCGCAGCAGGGAGGCCTGCGGCTCGACACCGTGGCAGGGCTCTTGGCCGGGGGTGATGCTGGCCCCGTCGTCATCCCGGGCGACCCGACGGCCGGTTCGCTTGCAGCGCGGATCGTCCACGCCGACCCGGCTGAGCGCATGCCGCCGGAAGCGGAAGGGGAGCCCCTTTCGCCACAGCAGATCGAAACCTTGAAAGCCTGGATCGCTGCCGGTTGCCCGGCGCCGGCCGACGAGGTCCCGGAGGCCGACCCGCGCGAGCATTGGGCTTTCCAGCCGCGCGTCCGCCCCGCGGTGCCCCTCGTCGCCCATCCGGAGCGAGTCCGCAATCCGATCGATGCCTTCCTCGAGGCAGTGCGGGAGCGGACGGGGATCGCTCCCCAGCCGGAAGCTTCTCGCGAGGTTCTCGTCCGTCGCCTCCATCTCGATCTTGTCGGCCTTCCTCCGCAGCCGGAGGAGCTCGCCGCGATCCTCGCCGACGCTTCCCCCGATTGGTACGAGACCCTCGTCGATCGACTCCTCGCCGATCCCCGCCATGGCGAGCGCTGGGGGCGCCACTGGATGGACGTATGGCGCTACGCCGATTGGTGGGGCCTGGGGGATCAGCTCCGCAACAGTCAGAAGCACATCTGGCACTGGCGCGACTGGATCATCGAATCGCTCAATGCCGACACCGGCTACGACGAGATGGTGCGGCTGATGCTCGCCGCCGACGAAATCGCCCCCGACGATCTCCCCAAGCTGCGGGCCACCGGGTTCCTCGCCCGCAACTGGTTTCTCTTCAACCGCACCCCGTGGATGGACGAAACGGTCGAGCACGTCGCCAAGGGATTCCTCGGGCTCTCGCTCAACTGTGCCAAGTGCCACGACCACAAATATGATCCGCTCCGCCAAGAAGACTATTACGCGATGCGGGCCTTCTTTGAGCCGCTCCATGCCCGGCTCGACGTCCTTCCGGGCGAGCCCGATCTCGAGCGCGACGGGATCCCGCGCGTGTTCGACGGTGTCCCCGACGTGCCGACGTTCCTGTTCGTCCGCGGCGAGGACACGAAGCCCGACACGTCGCGGCCGATCCTTCCCGGCGTCGCCGCCGTGTTCGATTTCGCTTCCGTAGACGTCCGGCCGGTGAGCCTCCCGAAGACCGAGTCGCAGCCGGCCAGACGTCCGTGGGTGATCGACGCCTATCTCGCTGCAGCTGGACGCCGCGTCGAAGCGGCCCGGGCCGCCCGCGATGCCGCCCCGTCGCCGGGGAGCGAACAGGCTGTGGCGATCGCCGCGGCCGATCTGGCGGCGGTGGAGCGGCGCGGCGCCGCGATGCGCGCCGGATGGGCCGCCGAGGATCTCGCCGGGGCTGGCTCGGATGACGCGATTGCCCGTGCCGCCGCCGCAGCCGCCCGGGAAGCCGTGCGGGCCGAACGCGCGCTCGTCGCCGCGCGGGCCAAGGCCGGGCTTCTCGACGCCGAAGCGAAGCTCGCTGCTGCAGCAGCCGAAGCGATTCCCGCTGCTGAGAAGGCCGTGGCCGACTCCAGGACGGCCCTCGAGCAGGCGGAACAAAGCGTGGCCGAGCCGGGGGAGGCGTTCACGCCCCTCGTCGGCGCCCGCTGGACGCCGACCCGCTTTGCGAACTCGAGCGGCGATGATCCGGCCATTCCCTTCCCGACGACAAGCACCGGCAGGCGTTCGGCGCTCGCCGCCTGGATCACCGCCCCAGGCAATCCCCTCACCGCGCGAGTGGCGGCCAATCATCTCTGGGCCCGCCACATGGGGAGGGCCTTGGTGCCGACGGTGTTCGACTTCGGCCGCAAGGGCACTCCTCCCGATCACCCTGAGCTTCTCGACTGGCTGGCGAGTGAATTGGTGGAGGGCTCGGTGCCTGGCCCGCACCACCATGCCTGGAGCATGAAGCGGCTCCACCGGCTGATCGTGACGTCGGCCGCCTATCGACTCCAATCGTCGACTGCCGGGAATGCCGAAGGGGTGCGACTCGATCCCGACAACCGCACCTGGTGGCGGCGGGAACCGATCCGGCTGGAATCGGAAGCTGTCCGCGACAGCATCCTCGCGCTTGCGGGCACGCTCGACACCCGGCTCGGCGGAGCGCCGGTGCCGGCGGCCGAGCAGCCGGCGTCGACAAGGCGGAGCCTCTATTTCCAGCACACCGATCCCGACCGCAATCCGTTCCTCACCACGTTCGACGGCGCCGGCGTGAAGGAGTGCTACGAGCGGGAGCGGAGCATCGTGCCGCAGCAGGCGTTGGCCCTTGCCAATGCCGGATTCGTCCACGATGCCGCCGCCCGGATCGCGGCTCGGATCGCCCTCTCCACTCCACCCGTCGACGAGGCCGCGTTCATCGATCGGGCCTTCCGCACGGTCCTCGGCCGATCGGCCAGCGCCGTCGAATCAGAAGCCTGCGTCGCGGCGCTCGCGCAGTGGCGAAGCCTCGAGCCGGCTCCCGCCGACGGCGCCGTGGAGCCGGCCCGGATCCATCTTGTTTGGGCGCTCCTCAACCACACCGACTTCGTCACGCTCAGGTAGCCGCCATGCGTCCCCCGAACCCGGTCGTCATCCCGCCACGGCGAGCCTTCCTCGCCGATCTCGGCCTCGGCTTCACCGGCCTCGCGCTTGGTGCGATGCTCGCCCGCGACGGCGTCGGCTCGCCGGCAGACTGGACGCCCCCCGACGGCAGGCCCCACTTCGCCCCGAAGTCAAAGAGCGTCATCTGGCTATTCATGAACGGCGGAGTGAGTCATCTCGAGAGCTTCGACTACAAGCCCGAGATCACGAAGCACGCCGGCAAGACGATCTCCGAG
>CAJAYZ010000606.1 GCA_903949225.1 uncultured Planctomycetaceae bacterium | reverse complement strand
GGGGCGATCCCTCCGGTGGCGATGCCGCCGACGCTGCGGATGGTCTCCGGATCGAGCGATCCGGCGTGCCCTTGGTAGACGATGTTTGCGGGAAGGTAGCGGTCCGACACGACCCACGCGCCGCGCTCGAGTGCCGGAGCGATCACGGCGCTCACAAGCTGGGCCCGGGCTGCCATGTAGAGGAGCATCTCGGTCGTGGGCCCGAGCGGAATCTCCTGGCGGTGGAGGAGGATCTGGCGGATGGCGTCGCCGGCAGGCGTCGCCCCGGGATCACGGCAAGCCACCACGTCGTGACCGCGGCCGCGGAGCCATTCCACGAGCGGCGCCACCTGCGACGACTTCCCCGAGCCGTCGATTCCCTCGAGCACGATGAAGCGGGCCGTCGAGCGTGGGGCTGTGATGTCCGTCATGCTTTTCCCCCTTCGCTACCCGCGGCAAGGCGGATGAGGCCGAGTGGATCGGCCGGATCGAGCGCCGCGATCTTCTTCGCCGTGTCGACAGCCATCCCCTTGCGGCCCGATTCGAGAAGGGCGTGGACGAGCCCCTTGGCCGACTCGAAGAACGGACGGTTGCCGGGGAGCGAGTAGGGGAGCGGTCGCGGATTTCCGGCCGTCTCCAGGGCCTTGAAGCCGAGTTCGACGGCCCGGCCGAAGTGGCCGCGAGCGAGCTTCGGATCACTCTCTTCAAGCGCGAGCAGGCCGAGTTGGAGGTGGGCGTCGAGAAAGTCGGGGCATTCCGAGAGGAGCCAAACCAACTCTTCCCGCGCGACGTCCGGCTCGCCGGCCTCGATCATCGCTTCGACCTCCTCGAGGTCCTCGCGTCTCCGCCGTGCGCAGCGAGGGTGGATGAACTCCCAGGCCGGGGCTGCAAGGCTCGGCAGCATCACCATCTCCCCTTCCCCCGCGACGGTCGTCGTCCGTCGTTCCACGCGAAGGATCTTGTCGGCCTTGCTTACCGGCTTCCCGGTCGACCGACCAGCAGCGCGATCGCCCTTCTTCTTCTTCTTCTTTTTCTTCTTGGGCCGCGGGGCTCCATCGGGGGGGAGAGGATCGGTTGATGGATCGTCCGAGGAGGGCATGGCACTGCGGCTGCGGGGAACGGAGTGAAGAACACGATGGGGCCGGTCGGAAGGCTACACTGCCCACGACGGCGGTGGCTCGGGGATTCCGGCGGCCTTCGTTGGAAACGATCCACCACCACTTGGCAAGGGGTCATGGCGAAGGAGCCGCGCTTGTCACGGCGTAAACGCCCCCCCCGGCCCGCTGCCGGGGGGCCAAAGCCCCGTCGCGCCGGCCCGGCTCACGCTCCCGGGAACGACCCGCTCCCAACGCCCCTCCGAGCCGGTGTGGGGCTGATCCACGACGCCCTCCTCGGCTGGTTTAAGCGGGTCGGGCGCGATCTCCCCTGGCGCCGCGGGATTGATCCCTACCGTACCTGGATCAGCGAGGTGATGCTCCAGCAGACGCAGGTCGATCGGGTCGTCGATTTCTTCCACCGCTTCATGGAGCGGTTTCCGACCATCGAGCGGCTCGCGGAGGCGCCGGAGGCGGATGTGCTCCGTGCCTGGGAGGGGCTGGGGTACTATCGCCGGGCCCGGCAACTCCACGCTGCTGCGAAACGGATCGTCGCTGATCATGGGGGCCGTCTCCCATCCACCGCGCCTGAGCTCCGGGAGCTTCCGGGCATTGGCCGATACACCGCCGGCGCGATCGCGTCGATCGCCTTCGGTCGCCCCGAGCCGATCGTCGAGGCAAACTCGCGCCGCGTCCTCGCCCGTCTTGCCGCGCACGCCGCGCCGCTCGATGGCACCGCCGGCGACGGACCGATCTGGGAGATCGCTACCGCACTGCTCCCGCCGCGGAGCGCCGGGCTGTGGAATCAGGCGCTTATGGATCTCGGCGCGACGGTCTGCACGCCGCGAAGTCCGATCTGTTCGCGGTGTCCACTCGCGCCGCACTGCCTGGCGCTCAAGACCGGGCAGGCTGGGGCGATCCCCGTGTCGACGGCGCGGCGCACGGTGATCGATCTCGACGAGACGGCGATCGTGGTTCGGCGCGGGGCGAAGGTCTTGGTCGTCCGACGCGGCGTGGGGGAGTGGTGGGAGGGACTGTGGGACTTCCCCCGGCTGCCCGCGAAGGAGATCCTCGCGCCCCTCGGATGCGGCCGTCGGCGAGTCGTCGGCAACTGCAGTTACACCGTCACGCATCATCGGGTCGCGGTCACGGTCGCGGCCTGTAAGGCGAGCCGTCAGGGGCCGCGGCGCGACGGAGTGGCGTGGATCGACTGGGAGTCGCTCGGGACACTTGCAATGACGTCGCCGGGCCGCCGGATCGCGGCTCTTGCCGAACGGGGTGCGGGGGAGGCCGGCCAAAGCAGCGCCGCGGCCTCGCGGTCACGGCGTGGCTAGAATGGGGTGATCCCCCTCGCCCGGAGCCGAGCGATGCCGCCGCGATTGAGCCGACGCTGTGCCCTTTTGACCCCCTTCGCCGACAGGCTGGGGATCTGGCTCGGAGCCTTTTTGGCCCCGTTCGCCCTGCTCCAGGCAGGCTGGCTTGCGGCTGCCGGGCCAGACGCGTTCGACGACACGGTTCGGCCACTCCTCGTCCGGTACTGCAACGATTGCCACACCGGCGACACCCCGGAGGCGGGGGTTCGGCTCGACGATCGGCACGCCGACTTGGCAAAGACGACCGACCGCGCCCTGTGGAACAAGGTCCTGCGGCAGATCGAGGGGGGAGTGATGCCCCCGGAAGGCTCTGGCGCGCTTGCCGACGACGAACGCAAGACGCTTGCCGCCTGGATCCGCGACGTCGCCCTCACCCCCGACTGCTCGCTGGGGGAGCGTCCCGGCCGGGTGACGCTCCGCCGCCTCAACCGGGCGGAATACGACAACACCGTCCGCGACCTGTTTGGCATCGATGTCAAGGTGGCGGCCGACTTCCCCAGCGACGATGTCGGCTACGGCTTCGACAACATCGGCGATGTCCTTTCGATGCCGCCGGTCCTGTTCGAGCGGGCCCTCGAAGCGGCCGAGAAGGTTGCCCGGGCGGCGATCGTCACCGGCGAGATCGAGTCGGCGCCGGTGCAGAAGGGGGCGGGAGGAACGCTCGGCTCGGACGGGGAGATCGGCCAAGACTTCGACTTCCCTGCCGAGGGGGAGTATTTGTTTCGGGCAAACGCCTCCGGCGATCAGGCCGGGCCCGACCCGGTGCGGATGGGATTCCGGATCGCGGGGCGCGAGGAACAGGTCGTCGACGTCCCCAACCGGCGACGATCGCCGAAGGACTTCGAGTTTCGCATGCGCGTGCCGGCCGGTCGGCAGCGGTTCGCCGTCGCCTTCCTCAACGACTACTACAACCCTGAAGCAGAGAATCCCAAGCAGCGCGATCGGAATCTCCACGTCGAATCGCTCACGGTTGTCGGCCCGCTGGGGATTGTCGAGGCCGTGCTGCCGGCGTCGCACCGGCGGATCTTCGCCACGCCGATGCCCCCCGGGCTCGACGCGGCTGCCGAGCGCGGCGCGGTCGTAGCCAACCTCCGGCCGCTGGTGTCGCGGGCCTTCCGGCGCCCTGCCACCGCGGCCGAGGTCGACCGGCTCGCCGACATCTATGCGGCAGCCAGGAACTCGGGCGAGACCGTCGAGCGTTCGATGCAGGTGGCCGTGACGGCGATGCTCGTCTCTCCGTCGTTCCTCTACCTCGTCGAGGCCGACCCGCCACCGGGCGAGGTGCGGAGGCTCGACGATCACGAGATCGCCGCGCGGCTCTCTTATTTCCTCTGGAGCAGCATGCCCGACGAGGCGCTCGCTGCCGCGGCCGCTGCCGGGGAGTTGCAGCGCGACGACCAGATCGTCGCCCAGGCCCGGCGGATGCTCGCCGACCCAAAGTCGCGAGCGCTGGTCGAGAACTTCGCCGGCCAGTGGCTGCAGTTGAGGACGCTCTCCGCGTTCTCTCCTGACCGGGCCCGGTTTCCAGGCTTTGACGACGAACTGCGGCTGGCGATGCGCCGCGAGACGGAGGAGTTTTTCGCTGCAATCGTCCGCGAGGACCGGAGCATCGTCGAGTTTCTCGATGCCGACTCGACGTTCGTCAACGAGCGGCTGGCGAAGCACTATGGGATCGAGGGGGTGACGGGGAACGAGTTTCGCCGCGTGGCGGTCAACCGCGACCAGCGCGGCGGGCTCCTCGGGCAGGCGAGCATCCTGGCAGTGACGAGCAATCCGACGCGCACCAGCCCCGTGAAGCGTGGTCGCTGGGTGCTCGAGAATCTCCTCGCCGCCCCTCCACCGCCGCCGCCGCCGAATGTTCCCGAGCTGCCCACCTCCGGCGAAGCCCTCACCGGCACGCTGCGGCAGAAGATGGAGCAGCACCGCGTTAACCCATCCTGTGCGGCCTGTCACAAGCTCATGGATCCGCTCGGCTTCGGCCTCGAGAACTTCGACGCCATCGGCGCTTGGCGGACCGAGGATGGCGGGGCGCCGGTCGATCCGTCGGGGGAGTTGCCAGACGGCCGCCGGTTCGCCGGCCCCGCCGAACTGCGGCAGGTGCTCGTGGGGCGGCGGGGGGAGTTTCGCCGCTGCCTCAGCGAGAAGCTGTTCACCTACGCCCTCGGCCGGGGGCTTGAGTACTACGACGCCTGTGCCGTGGAGCGGATCGCCGCCGCGACCGAGGCCGAAGGAGACCGGTTCTCGGCGCTCGTGGCAGCGATCGTGACGAGCCCCGCCTTCCGGCAACGGGAATCGGATCAACCTCGCTGACCAGCCTCAGGCGATCGCAGGGTGATTGCTCTGGTGCGGTTCGGTCGATGAAAGAAAGGGATTGAGGGAGGACGGGCTCGTCAAAAGTGAGTAAAAGGCCCAAGCCCGGATGCGGTCCGGGGTTGCCCCGAGTCCCTCGGGAGAGTGTCGGAATTGACTCCCGGCCCCCGGCATCCGACGATTGAACCATCCGGGGCAGAAAGCCCCACTCGAGGAGGACTTCCCATGCCCCAGCCGATCTCCCGACGCACCGTCCTTCGTGGAGCCGGGACGGCGGTCGCCCTGCCGCTCCTCGAGGCGATGGTCCCGGCCGCCGTCCTCCCGGCAGCGAAGGGCGAGACAGCCGTCGCCGCCGAACTGGCGCCCCGCCGCGCTGCCTTCCTCTATGTCCCCAACGGGGTGCACATGCAGGATTGGACGCCGAAGCAGGTCGGGGCCGGCTTCGATCTCCCCGCGACCCTCGAGCCGCTGTGTGGGGTGTATGGGAAGTTCTCGATCCACTCGCACCTCGCGCAGAAGAAGGCGGAGGCCAACGGGGACGGCGCCGGCGACCATGCCCGGGCCTTGGCGACGTTCCTCACCGGCACCCAGGCCCGCAAGACGGCCGGGGCCGACATCCGTGCCGGAGTCTCGGTCGATCAGATCGCCGCGGCCCATCTCGGTCGTCACACGAGGCTGCCGTCGCTCGAGATCGGCACCGAGGGGGGAGGGCAGTCGGGCAACTGCGATTCCGGGTACAGCTGCGTCTACTCCGCAAACATCGCCTGGCGGAGCGACACCCAGTCGGTGCCGAAGGAGAGCAATCCGAGGCTGATCTTCGACCGGCTCTTCGCCGCCGGCCGGCCTGGCGAGTCGGAGGAGGCCCGGGTGAAGCGCGAGCAGCACTCGC
>CAJAYZ010000605.1 GCA_903949225.1 uncultured Planctomycetaceae bacterium | reverse complement strand
CTTCAGCGGCGTTCACGATGAGGAGCCGTGTGTCGTGGCGGGGAGGGGGCTGACGCTCCGGGCGGCACCGGGTCACGATCCCGTGCTCCGGTTCTCGATCCCGGTCGGTGGCAGTCCGGCCGCAGGCCTGACGATCGTGTCGGGAACGCTTGCGGTCGAAGGTGTTGGCCTCCGTCTCGTCCCGGCAGCCTCTGGGGGCTCCGCCTTGTTCGACCTCGGCCGGGGGGCGACGCTCAGCGGCGAAAACACCCTCCTTGAAATCCGTGAACCTCGGCGGGCGATCGCGGGCAGCATGACGGCCGGTGACGCGGTGTTTGTCCGAGGAGGGCTCCGTGACGGGGAAACGACGTCCACGGCCGTGGTGCGGTTGTCGGGCGTGCAGGCCCTTGGCGTGGGGACGTTCCTCGTAGCCGATCGAGGAACAGCGATGGAGGTTGTTTGGTCGGGAGGGCGATGCGTCACCGGAGGACGGTTCCTTCGCATTGATGGTGGGCCGCGGGGGGGCCAGGGCACCGCCGTGCGGCTCACCCTTCGCGACGCGCTGCTGGCCAACCAGGAGGGGTTCGCCCTGCTCGTCGACTCGCCGGCCGCTCCCACCATGCCGAGCCTCCGTGTCACCACCGAGCGCTGCCGGTTCCTGACCCCACCCGGGCTGACGCTCATCGAACAATCGGGCATCGGTCAACCCGATGCCTACCGCGCTGCCGTCGAGTGGATCGACGCCGGCGGACGCTACGAGGGAGCGACGGTGTTTCGGCGCATTGACGGGGCTGCCGAACGTGAGGAGACGCCCTTCTCAGGGGTCAGCCCGGCGCTCCGGCATGACCCATCGATCGGGGGCTGGGCCGAAGGAAACCCCTGGGATTTCCCGGTGATCCCGCCAGCAGGCGCGCCGCGGCGGCCCGATTCTTGACATCCCATGCGTTGGCAAGGTCTAGTGAACGGAAGCCGACAGTTCTTTTCCGACTCAGGAGTGCAGCCGATGAAGCGGGGCCGTTTCTTGCTCGTGGTGATGTCCGTGGCCGTGGCAATCGTTTCGGGGGGCCTCGCCCGCCCGGCGTTCGCGATCAAGCAGTTCCAGGACGAGTTCAAGGCTGTCTACGTCAAGCCGGACAGCAGTGATCCCGCCGAGAAGGCGTTGGCCACTGCCGTCGAGGCGGCGAAGTGCAACCTCTGCCACAAGGGGAAGGAAAAGAAGGACCGCAACGCCTACGGGCACGCCTTGGCTGAACTTCTCGACAAGAAGGAAGACGCCAAGAACATGGAGAAGATCCGCAAGGCGCTCGAGACGGTAGCCGCGATGAAGAGCGCTGACGGCGAGCCGACGTTTGGCGAACTGATCAAGATGGGGAAGCTACCCGGCGGCCCCGCGGAGTGATCGTTGCGACCGTCAAGGCCCATGATCTCCGGAGACGCCGTCCGACGGCGTCTCCGGTTTTTTTTGATGCGTGCGTGCGACGACAGGGAAGGCGTTTCCAGGAGATGGCGATGAGCGACAGCAATCGACCCGGCAGGGATGACCGGCCCACCCCGCGGAACGCGGGGGCCGTGGGCGTGCCAAGGCTTGGCTGGACCGCGCTTGCGGTGCTCCTGCTCGTGGCCTCGAGCGGGCCTGCGCAAGCCCAGCGCCCCAGTCGGCGGTGGCGCAGTGCCCCCCCCGCGCCGCGGGTTCAAACGGCGCCCCGCGCACCCCAGCCGTCGGCAGCCGCAGCCGCTCCGCGAACCGGGAACCAGCAGGCGGGGACGCAGCCGTCGGCGCCGAAGCAGCCTGCCGCTGGCGGCAAGGAAGGGAAACAAGAGGGGAAGAACACCCCCGCGCAGGACAAGCAGCCAGGCAAGCAGACGCCGCAGACCGCCGCGAACCCTGAGGCGCCGCCGCCACCGTCCACCGGGGATTCCGAACAGCTCGTGTGGGATGGGCCGGCGCCGTTCAGCGAGGCGTGGCGGGCCGATCATCCCGGCGCTTGGCGGCCGGAGGAAGGAGCCGGGGAGATCGTGCTCG
>CAJAYZ010000604.1 GCA_903949225.1 uncultured Planctomycetaceae bacterium | reverse complement strand
TGCTCGTAGGAACTTGGGATCGCTTGACGAGACGGCGAGCTGAATGACGCGATCGGTCGTTTCGTTCTTCTTGGCGAAGGCCGGATCGCGAACCGGCGAGGTCAGGTCGGCCCCATGTCGAATCAGGGCCTCGAAGCCGGCAACACTGTCTTTGGCGATCGCCCAGACGAGCAACGGAATGCCGTCTTTCCCTTTCGCGTTCACATCAGCCCCGTCGCGCGCGAGAGCATCGATGGCGGCTTGGTCCCCTTCGGCGACCGCCTCTGCCAAGCGAGCCGTGGCAGCGTCCATGAAGAAGTCGGCCGAGCGCCAAGCCCTGATTCTTGCAAGCGAAGCCTGCTGCGGATCACCCCCGCAAGCCAGGCCAGATATGGCCAGAAAGACCGCAAGGAGAAGTGCTGTGATGAAGTTGGGCATCAGGGGTCGATCCAGTCATCGATCGGGATACCGTCCCAGAGCGTGGCGCTCCTCAGTGGTCTTCGACGCCCATGGCCCCGGTGCCGGTCATCGCTCGGAGGCGTCGGGGGGCCGCGGTATCTCCGTACGATCGGGCTCCGCGATCGACGTTCGCGGCAACGCGTCGAATACCTCCGCGGCGTCCTTTCGCGAGCATCCCATGCGTGGCATAAAGTCGGGGAACGTGAGGCCGTAAAGAACCTCTCGGAGCGCTGCCCGGCAAACAAACGCCTCGAAAGACGTCATCTCGACGGTGAGCCGCCCGTCGGTGTCATTCAAAATCTTCAACCTTGACTCTCCCGCGCGTTCAGTCCGAAGAAGTCGAGTTTCAGTGTTCCTCAGGCTGACTTCTCACCTGGGTCCGGGATGCCAAGATCCTGGCAAATCTTCTTCGCCAGATAGCCCGACACCTCGCGATGCCGGGGCACGGCCGATCGCCGGTTGAGCACCGGATTCCCCCACCACGAGTGGCTCCCGCCCTCGCGCACCAGTTCGCACCCGTGGTCCGTCAGGTGACGGATGAGGTCGCGGCGTTTCACGGCTGGATCGCCACTTCCTCGAACTGCTCGCCGGCCGCGGAACGGGCCTCTTCCCGGTTCATCTCGATCGCCTCATGAAGAGCGCTGCGGAGGTTCTCGAGCAGTTCCTCGCGCGTCTCTCCCTGGGAGTTCACCCCGGGGACCTCTTCCACCCAGCCGATCCACCACTTCCCGTCGCGACGGATCACGGCGGTGAACTGCGACGTGCTCATGAGGGTGGCTCCTCGACAGGGAAGGGGGCTGGGTCTTGTCGGAGGCATCGGCGGGACCTGCCGCTCGCCTCCAGTTCGTAGGCTACCCCCGCTCCCGCCAGGCCCTCAAGACTGGTGGCGACGGCTTTCCAGAAACCGTCCCGCCAGCCTGCGGCGACGAATCTCTCCAGCCAGACGGCAGCCTCGCGAGAGCCTGGGCACTTCTCCAGGATTCCCGCCTTTTCGAGTCATTTCGAGCCAGACAAGTCGCGACTTGTCGCTGCCTTGTCGGCAGTGAGCGCCCAAGGGGACTCCTCCGGCTTTTTCAGATGCGGAGTTCTCGGTGGTGTCGAGGTCGACAGAGAGCGTCCCGAGGACTATCCCGGAGCCAGCGTCCGGGCCGTGCGATGCTCGATCTTCCGGAAAGTCGTGACGGTGGCGGGTGTCGGTGAGTGATCCTGACCGAGACCACAGAGCCTTGATTTGGCGGCAGCATGGCCCTTGGACTACAGTTGCTTAGCCCCTTCGTGCCAGGAATGCCAATGAGACCGCTGGCCGTGTTGCTGGTGATCGTGCCGATGTTCCTCCGTGGAATCGCGGCTGGGCAT
>CAJAYZ010000603.1 GCA_903949225.1 uncultured Planctomycetaceae bacterium | reverse complement strand
TCGCGGCCAGGGTGTCGAGGAGGAGTTTGTGGGCGGCGGCGAGTTCGGCATCGCCGGCGATGACATCGAGGGCGGCCTTTGCCTGGGTGGCGGCCTGTTCGAGCATCCCCGTGGCCTTCGTGATCGTGTCGATCGTGCCCTGCTGGGCGACGATCTCCTGCTGGCGCTTGGCAATCCTCTCCAGGAGCGACGCGTGTTCGCCCGCCGCCGCGGCAAGGGCCGCGGAGAGTGCCTCGACGGCCTTCAGCCGCTCCCCCTTCTGCGCCTCGATCCCGCGGCGGGCCTGTTCGTCACCGGCCATCTTGGCGCGGATCTCGGCGGCCTTCGTCTCCACCTCCCGGACAACCTCCTCCCGCGCCGCCACCACGCCGGTGAGTTCGGTGTACTTCTGGACGAAGGCCTGCTCCCCCTGCCAACGGGCCAGATCGGCCCGGGCAGCGTCGAGTTGCGTCGAGAGTTCCGCCACCTTCGTCGCCGCCGCCGCAGCAGAGGTCTTCAGGGCCTCGAGGCCGGGCGTCATTTCAGCGACCTTCGCAGCCATCTGGTCGGCAACGGCCTTGGCTTGATCGCGCTGGGCGGCCGTCTCGGCGAGCTTCTTTTCTCCGTCTGCCATGCGGGTGGCAGAGGCCATCAGCTCCGCCTCGCGGGCTGCAATCGCCTCGCGCTGGAGCCGGAGTTGCTCCCCCACCTGCGCCATCGATTGCTTCGCCCCCTCGTCGGCCGGATTCTGCGCCACTGCCGCGAGCGACTTGGCCTGGGCCTCGACGAGCGGAGCGAGGTCGCGAGCCGCGGCCACCGCGGCGTCGGTGGCAACCGTGTACGCCGCGGCCGCCTCTGCCTTCACCGCCATCGCCGCGTCGAACCCCTTCTGCATCTCGGCCAGTTGTGTGTCAGCCCCCACCTTCACCTGCATCAAACCATCGTAGGCCTGCTGCATGCCGGCAAGCTGGCTGGCGACCTCCGCGGCCGCGACCTTCGCCGGCTCGACAGCCGGGGCACGCTCCACCAACGCCTTCTCAGCCGCGGCGATCCGCGCGGCAATCGGCTCGGGGTTGCTCGTGATGCCCCCGAGACGGACTCCTTCGGTCGCTTTCCAAACGCGAACCTCCCCCGTCCAATCGCCGACGATCACCGAGTCGGTCTCGTCACAGAAGGAGATGGCCAGACCGAGATCGGCGCAGGCGTCGAAGGCTTTTTGTTGGTTGCCGTCCTGGGCCCAGATCTTCGGCTGCTTGTCGCGGCCGATGCTGACGATCCGGCCGTCACGGGTGAACTCGAGCGCCGCGACGCCGCCCCCGTGGGCGTTCCAGCTCTTCACTTGGCCACCGTTCTCCATCTCCCAGAGGCGGATCGTGCCGTCCTCGCTGCCAGTGGCGAGGAGATTGGAATCGCCCCGCCACGACACGGCCGTGATCGCCGCGGTGTGGCCGGCGAGCGTGAGGTAATCGCGTCCCGTTCCCGATTCCCACACCATCACACCCCCGTTCCGGTCACCGGTGGCCAGAAGTACTCCGTCGGGGCTGAAGCCGACTGCCGTCACCCAGTCGGTGTGCTTCTTCATCTCCTGAAGCCGCTCGCCGGTCTCGGTCGAGTAGATCCGCACGACCTTCTGCGGGCCGCCGAGGGCCACGAAGCGATGGTCGGAGCTGATGTCGGCCGCGAGCACGGTGTCGAGTTCGTCGCCGATCTCCATGACGCGGCGGCCACTGTCGACACTCCACACCACCACCTTGCCACTGGCCCCGCCCCGACCGCCGCCGGCAAGAACAAGGCTGCCATTGCGGCTGAACTGGAGCACCTGCGGCCGCCCTTCCGGGAAGGGGAGGACGCCGGCAAGCTCTCGCGTGTCGGTGCGATAGAGGAGCACCTGCTTCTGGCCGCAGACGGCCGCAAGCGGCGCCCAGGGGCTTGTGGCAATCGACGTGCAGGCGTTGAGCGAGCGGGTGTGGACAGCCGGCTCGAGGGGGATGTGGGCCGGGAGAGGGACCGTCGCCGGACGCTCGGTCGGCGCGGTATCCATGGCGAGGTTGAACTTCTTCTTTTTCGGCGCCGCTGCCTTGCTCCCCTTGTTCTCGAGGATACCGCCGTCGATCCAGCGCTTGAGAACGGCCCGCTCCTCCTCTGGAATCGGCGGGGAATCGGGGGGCATCTTCGGCTCGTCTTCCTGCGTGACGAGCCGGTAGAGATAGCTCGCCGACGCATCGCCCGGCTCGATCGATCCGCCCGAACCGCCCCCCGCCATCAGTCCGGTGTAGGTGGTGATGTCGAGCCCACCCGCCTTCTTGTCGGGGTTGTGGCAGCTCCCGCACCGCTGACGGAGAACCGGCAGGACATTGTCGTCGAACGTCACGGCATCGTCGGCCGAGGCAGTCAAGCCGGGAAGGAATGACGCCCCGAAGATGACAGCCGTAACGACTTGGAAACGCGAAGTGATCATGATTGGGGTCTCGGGCAAGCAGACGTCAGATCAATGGTTGAAGACGAACTCACGGGAATTGAGGATCGCCCAGAATCCGTCCTCGAGGGCCTGCTGCGGGTTCGGCTCCTCCCGAACGATCGCCAGCATCGACTCCTTCTCTTTCTCCGTCGGCAGACGGGTGAGGCTCCGTCGATAGATTTCATCGATGATCGCTTCGGGAGGCTGCCCGGCATCGAGGAGCCGCTTGATGAGCCCCCCCTGCTGGATCTTCCCCTGGATGGTGTCGCCGTTGAGGAGGTGAAGCGCTTGCGACAGATTCGGCTCCATCTTCACCTCGCACGAGCAGACCGTCCCGCGGGTGGCGCGGCCGAAGGTGGTGAGGAAGTAGGTCGAGGTGTTGCCGTCGGCGATCTGCACCGCCCGCGCGCCGATCGGCAGCCCGGAGAACTTGTTCTTCGTATCGGTGACGCCCGTCACCATGTCGAGGAGCACCTCGGCTCGCACCCGCCGCAGGAGGGCGTGGGAGAAATTGCGCTCGTCGGTGGCGTTGGATTCGTTCGTCTTCGTGGAGAGCTGGTAGGTGCGTGACGTGCAGATGTCGCGGACGAGCTTCTTGAAGTCGTACTTGTAGTCGACGAACCGGCGGGCGAGTTCCTCGAGGAGCTCCTTGTTGACCGGAGGATTACTGACGCGGACATCGTCGACGTCGTTGATGAGGCCGGGGCCGAAGAAGTGTGCCCAGACGAGGTTCACGAGATTTTGCGAGAAGAACGTGTTGTCGGGCCCGGTCAGCCAGGCCGCCATCACCTCGCGTCGATCCTTGCCGGCCAAGTCAGGCGTGTCGCCGCCGAGAAACTTTGGCGCGATCACCCGGCCGCCGACGGGATGCTTCACATCCCCACCGCCGGAATTGAAGACGATCGTCTCACGGGGATCCTCCCCTGGCTTGCGGCCGATCTGGGCGAAGAAGTTGGCGAAGCCGTAGTAATCATCCATCGTCCAGCGGTCGAACGGATGATTGTGGCACTGGGCGCACTGGATCCGCATCCCCATGAAAACCTGGGCGACGTTTTCGGAGACTTTCAGCGTATCCGTCTCGTTTTGGTAGTAATTCGTCGCGGCGCTCGAGAACGTCCCTCCCTTGGCCGAGAGGAGATCCCGCACCAACTGGTCGATCGGGACGTTTCCCTGGATCTGCTGCTGGAGCCAGTTGTAGTAGAGGAGCATCGCCTTGTAGCTGATCTGCTGCGAGGTGCGGATCATGAGCAGCTCCGACCACTTCATCACCCACATCTCGACGAACTCCTTCCGCTCGAGGAGCGAGTCGACGAGGTGCTCGCGCTTGGCCGGATCGGCGCTCGAGAGGAACGACTGCAGTTCGTCGCTCGTCGGAAGCGTGCCGCAGATGTCGAGGCTGACGCGACGGATGAATTCGTCGTCGCTGCACAGTTCCGAAGGATTGATGCGGAGCTTGAGGAGCTTCGCGTTCACGAATTGGTCGACGTAGTTGTTGGCCGGCGGATTCGACCACTGAAACACGAGCCCCTTCGGCAGCACGATGACGTGCGAGCCGACGGTGTGGGTGTCGTAGCGGGCCATGATGAAGGCCTCACCCCGGTTCTTGGCGGTCATCGTTCCGTCTTGAACGATCACGGCCGAGTTGTCGTTGTTGCTCGAGAACACAGTGAGGTTCGTCACGTCGCGGTCGGTGCCGTCGGCGTACTTGGCGCGGACGATGAACTTCTGTGTCGCCCCTTCGCCGTCGAGAACCGCGGTCGGCGGATCGATCTCCACCTTGACCACCACCGGCACGGGGCCGGGATCGTTGGCCGCGCCCGCCTCGAGCCAGCGGACGAGCGTGGCGTAGTATTCGTCCCCCTTCTTGATCTTCCCGCCGCCACTGTGGGGCACGGCGTTGATCGACTTCTCCATCAGCAGGCTCTCCTCGGCGATGGCCAGATTGAGCCGGCGGCCGGAGAACTCCCGCGTGAGGCGGTGGTGATCGCCGTCAGGATCGAACCCGAACAGCGACAGCCGGAAGCCGTCCTTGCCCCGGGCGGCGCCGTGACAACTCCCGGTGTTGCAGCCGGCACGCAGGAACACCGGCATGATGTCGAGTCTGAAGCTCAAGGGGGGATCCTCCCCGGCCCGCTCGACATGGACGGGGATCGTCAGCGACTTCTCGCCGACGGCCACCTTGAGCGTCGTGTCGCCGTCAGCGAGGGGACGGAGCATTCCCCCTTCCACCGCCACGCGATCCGGGTGCTCGACTACGAACGTCGCCTGCCCCGAGACATCGCGAGTTACGCCGTCGGCCGATGTCGTCTGGACGATCACCGACTGCCGGTCGCGGCAGGTGGTGAGATGGATCGAGGTCGGATAGACGGCGAGGGTCTCGGCGACAGCCACCGGAGCGATCGGCTCCTCGGCGCGGACGCCGGGCCCGGAAGGGCAGGCCGCCACGAGGAGCAGCGCTCCCAAGAACGGGATAGAGATCGGCATGACCCGATCACGAACCGGGACGAGGCGGAGGATTGAGGCGATCACGATGGACCTCGCAGGATGGAGGGGCCGGACGCAGAGCGAAGCCGGGGCGTCTTCACTTGCTAAAGCGTCTTCACTTGCTAAAGCGTCTTCACTTGCTAAAGCGTCTTCACTTGCTAAAGCGTCTTCACTTGCTAAAGCGTCTTCACTTGGCAGCGGGAGCC
>CAJAYZ010000602.1 GCA_903949225.1 uncultured Planctomycetaceae bacterium | reverse complement strand
GTCCTCGCCATTCAGACCTGGTTCGACATCGGCTTCACTCCGGGAATGATTGAAAGCTTGCGGCGGATGCCGAACCTGCGGAGGGTGTATGTCGCCGGGGCGTATCAGGCCAAAGACGAGCCGGCGATGACGCGGCAGGTCGACGAACTTCGCCTCGCCCTGCCGGGCGTGAGGGTCCATCCGGGCACGTACCGGTCATCGCGGGTCTGGGCAGCATTCTGCGCGACCGTGCTCGGGATGTATCTGCCGTTTGTCTTCTGGTTTCAGTCGGGTCTCCTACTCTCGACCTCGCTTGCCTGGATGCTTCCCCGCAGGCTCGCGCCTCACCTCTTCTGGGCGATGGCGTCGGCCGCGGCCTGCGGCGGCATCATCGGGGGAGTGCTCGTATCGGCCGGTGTCGCCTGGATGCCGGCGCTCACGCTCGCCCTGTTCGCAACGATGCTCGTGGCGGGGGGCACACTCGGGGAGATCGAAGGGATCGCCGGGAGGATCTCGACGATCGTCCTGCGTGTCGAGTTGATCGCCGGTCTGGCAGCTGCAGCGACGGCCCTGCTCGCTCCCTGGATCATCGATCGTTGGCTTTCGGGGGCGATGCCGTGGCTCTCGGTAACGTTGCTTGCGGCGGTGATCGCGGCCTCGGTCTGGAAGCTCGCCCGACAGGCACGCCTGCCCCGGATCCTCGCGAGTCTCGGGCTTGCCACCCCCCCCGGCCTCGTGATCGATGCCACCCAAGGGACGTCGCCCAAGCAGCCAGCCGGGAGCTTTGCCAGCTGGCAGCTGAAACTGGCCGAACGGGGCGTCGATCGGCAGATCGATCGCCCTGTGCCCGCATCCTATTCCGAGATGCTCCGGCGATCGCAGCCGCGGATCCAGGTGCTGATGGTGGCTGTCATGTTGGTTGTGATGGTCGGCATGATGTGGGTCATCCCCGTGGTGATCGCGCGGGGCACCGGACAGCCGCCGCCGCCGCTCTCCCGATACCTGCCGGGGGTGATTGCCGCGTTCGCCTGGCAGGCGTGCGTCATGACGTTCGCCCAGACGGCCGCGATGTGGGGACAGCGACGCGGCAGCCTCGTCATCGATTTCCTCCGGCCGGTGTCACGCGCCGGCTACTGGCGGGGGCTACGGCAGGCGATTGCCCGCGATCTCATCCTCCCCACGGCGCTCGGGGCCGTCTGCGTCGCGCTGGCGCTCGGCTTGTCGAGAAACGTTGGGGGTTGGGCGTGGTGTGTCGCTTGTGTGCTGCTTGTGGGCTTTTTCGCCATGACACACGCCATGGTCCTCCTCCTTGCCGTCACGCGCTGGCCGCTGGTGGTGGGCACGCTCATGGCCGTGCTCCTCGTGGCGGCGGGGATCGCCGCCGCGGTCGCCATTGCCAGTTCGGTGGCGAGGCCTGCCGAGCTCCTTACGACCCTCGTCGCCGCCGGTGCCGTCCTCGTCGTGGGGCTGGGAATACGGATCGGCGTCCTCTGGCGGCTCGAGGAGCGGCACGTCCATGAGCGTCTCGGAGAAGTTGGCCTCCTTGTTGCCTTTGTCGAAGTCGGCGCCGGGAGCTGGGAAATAGCGGCCGCCACGGCCGACGACATGGGCCTCCCCCCAGGGGATGTCCCACCGGCCATATTTGTGATTCATCTCGTCGATCGTCGCGCGGAAGAGTTGCATCGCTTCTTCTCGCGTGGCGTCGTCGAGCCGGCCGTCGTTGTGGAGCGGTGCGAGGTTGAGCTTCTCGCCGCACTTCAGCCGCCAAAACTTGAGTAGCGCCGCCCCGCGGGCATCGGGAAGATAGTCGCCATCCCAAGCGAGCGCCACCTCGACGGCCTTCTTCACGGCGGCGTCGGC
>CAJAYZ010000601.1 GCA_903949225.1 uncultured Planctomycetaceae bacterium | reverse complement strand
TCGCTGATCTCGGCCTCGGCTTCACCGGCCTCGCGCTTGGCGCGATGTTCGCCCGCGACGGCGTCAGTTCGCCGGCAGACTGGACGCCCCCCGACGGCCGGCCCCACTTCGCCCCGAAGGCAAAGAGCGTCATCTGGCTGTTCATGAACGGGGGCGTGAGTCATCTCGAAAGCTTCGACTACAAGCCCGAGATCACGAAGCACGCCGGCAAGACGATCGCCGAGACCCCCTACGCCGACGTCCAGAATCCGGCGAAGCTCGCCCTCGAGCGGGCCCCCGTCCCCGATGCCAACGGCCTCCAGCGGAACGTCCTCTTTCCCCTCCAGACCGGCTTCCGTCGCCACGGCCAAAGCGGCCTGGAGATCAGCGACCTCTTCCCCCACACCGCCCGGAACGCCGACCGGATCGCCGTCGTCCGTTCGATGTGGACCACCGACTCCAACCACGGCGCGCAGACGCAGTTTCACACCGGCCGCCACATGCTCGACCCCGCCCAGCCGACGCTCGGCGGCTGGGTGCACTACGGCCTCGGGTCGATCAACGACGAGCTGCCGCAGTTCATCTCGATTGGTTTCCGGGAATACTGGAATCGCAAGGACGGCGTCTACCTCGGCCCCGCCCACGACGCGGTGCCGTTGCGGATCGATCCGGCCAATCCCCTCGACTTCGGCCGGCCCGAGCGGCCGTTCTCCCCCCAGGCTCAGTCGATCGGCTTCGATCTCGTCAGCCGGATGAGCAGGGCGACGGCGGTCGAATACCCCGACGACCCGGCCACGGCGGCCCGGATCGCCTCCTACGAGCTGGCCCACTCGATGCAGCAGAGCGTGCCGCGGGTCGTCGACTTCGCCGACGAGACAGAGGAGACGAAGCGGCTCTACGGCCTCGATCTCCCCCACTGCCGCGACTTCGGCATGCAATTGCTCGCGGCGCGCCGGTTCGTGGAGCGCGGCGTCCGCTTCATTCAGATTCAGCATGGCGGCGGCGGCGCCGGCGCCTGGGATGCCCACGGCGGCCTCAAGGCCAATCACTCAAATCTGGCGCTCGCCGTCGATCAGCCGATCGGTGGGCTCCTCGAGGATCTCGCCCGCCGTGGTCTCCTCGACGAGACGATCGTCCTGTTCGCCACCGAGTTCGGCAGGACTCCCGGCACGCAAGGCTCCGACGGCCGCGACCACCATCCCTTCGCGTTTTCGGTGTGGATGGCTGGCGGCGGCATCAAGGGGGGCACTGTCCACGGCGCCACCGACGAGCTCGGCTTCCACGCCGTCGAGGATCGCCACTACGTCACCGACATCCACGCCACCATTCTCAAACAGCTCGGCCTCGATTCCCACAAGCTCGAGATCCCCGGCCGCAAACGCCTCGCCATCGACCACGGCACGCCGATCGACGCGATCCTGGGGTGAGGCGAGGGCCGGCCCGATCACCAGGGCATGCACTCTGTAAACCCTTGGGAGCGATGCCGGCCCCAAAGCTCCAAGCCGCTGTGCAAGGCAATGCTTTCAAGGCCTTGTGACGACCTGCGCAGCCACGAAAATGGCCGTATTGAGAAGCACGACGAAGATCACCAACAAGAGTACGGCGAGCCGTAGACCGACCGAACGGGCCTGGATCGTGGCCCACGCGGCGATGAAGAGCGAAACAGCCGCAGCGATGCACGCAAGCCATATCGGCACTCGCTGGAGTGCCGGCGGCGCGAGAACAAGTACAGCGGACCAGATTCCGAGGATATAGATCGGAACAGCGCCGTACGTGTATCGAGACGGCGTCGTGTCTGAGTCACCTTTCGCTCCCGGCATTCCTTCACCTCGTATTCCTGTCGCTCTCGGCCAAAAAAGCCAAAAAAAGGTGCCAGCCACCAAATCTGGGCAATCCACGCTACGGTGATTGCCTATCATCCCTAGATTTGGTGGCTGGCACCTTTTTCCTTTTTCGGGGTCGATCCGGGCTGTCCACCCCTCCGTGCCTCGAGCGAGGAGGAGCGACCGCGTCGATCTGTCCCCCACAAGCCGCACGTGGATCCGTTCTGGAGAAGAGCCCTCGATAATCCCCTCGAGCGCCGGCTCGTACGTCCCCCCGTCGATCCGCCGGGCGAAGCCGCGCCCCCCGGAGACTTCCCCCGCCAGATGATCGAGCCAGGCGAGCCGGTGAGGGGCTATCGCCACAGCCGTCACGGCCGGGCCTGCAGGCAAGGGGACTTCGGTAAGCCGCCAGGTGTGGCAGGCCTCCCCCGCTTCAAGGAGAAGGTCGAAGTGCCGCCCCGCGGGGTCGTCGGGGGCGCTGGTGTGCTCGAGGAGGATGAAGCGCGGCATTGCGGCAGACTCCCTCAGCGCAGGCGACGGGGCGGATCGCGGTCCCCGTCCCTCAATACTCCTCGCCGTCGCCGCCGGCGTCGCCCGGCAGGACGAGCGGCTTCGGCTTGTGGCGGACCGTGCGGGAGAGGTTCTCCTCGCGGAGAAGCTCGACCGCCGCTTCGAGGGTCATCGCGCCGAGATCGCCGTCGAGCCGGTCGCGGAGGCTCACCGTCCCCGCGGCCTCGTCGCGCGGCCCACAGACAACCATCATCGGGATCAGATCGAGCTGCGCGGTGCGGATCTTCGCCCCGAGCTTCTCAGGCACCGCCTCGAGGCCGACGCGGAGGCCTGCGGCTTCGAGCCTGGCCTTCACCGTCCGGGCGTAGGCCTCGCTCTTCTCACTTACCGGGATGACCCGCGCCTGCTCGGGCGCCAGCCAGAGCGGGAAGGCCCCGGCGAAGTGCTCGATGAGGACACCGACGAACCGCTCCAGGCTCCCCAGCGGCGCCCGGTGGATCATCACCGGCTTGTGACGGGCGTTGTCGGCGCCGATGTATTCGCAGTCGAAGCGCTCGGCGCTGGGGAGGTTGTAGTCGAGCTGGACGGTGCCGAGCTGCCACTTGCGGCCGAGGGAGTCGTGGACGACGAAGTCGATCTTCGGGCCGTAGAAGGCGGCCTCGCCGAGCTCCGGCTCACATCCTGGGAGGTTCATGCGGCGAGCGACGCGTTCGATCGCCCCCTCCGCCTCGGCCCAGCGCTCGGGCGAGCCGACATACTTGTCGCTCTTCGGATCACGGAAGCCGAGGCGCACCGAGAAGTTTGAGAAGGCGAGGCTGTTGAGGACTTTGAGCGTGAAGTCGATGCAGCCCTCGACCTCCCCCTCGACCTGCTCCGGCATGCAGAAAATGTGGGCGTCGTCCTGCGTGAACCCGCGGACACGCGTCAGGCCACCGAGCTCACCCGACTGCTCGTAGCGGTAGACAGTGCCGAACTCCGCCAGTCGCAGCGGGAGCTCCTTGTAGCTCCGCGGCCGCGCCTTGTAGATCATCGTGTGGTGCGGGCAGTTCATCGGCTTGAGGAGGTACTGCTCGTCCTCCTGCATCACGATCGGCTTGAACTGGCTGTCGGCGTAGTAGGGATAGTGGCCGGAGATCTTGTAGAGATCGATCTTGCCGATGTGGGGCGTGTAGACGGCCTGATAGCCCCGGGCCGAGAGCTCCTCGCGCACGAAAGATTCAAGCGTGCTCCGCAGGAGCGCGCCTTTGGGCATCCAGAGGATCAGCCCTGCGCCGACCAAAGGGCTCGTCGTAAACAGATCGAGCTGCTTGCCGAGGACGCGGTGGTCGCGCTTCCGCGCCTCCTCGAGGGCCAGGAGGTGCGCGTCGAGATCTTCTTGCGTAAACCAGGCAGTGCCGTAGAGCCGCTGGAGCTGGGCGTTGTTGGCGTCCCCCTTCCAGTAGGCGCCGGCGATGCTCGTCAGCTTGAAGGCGCCGATGCAGCCGGGGCTGGGGACATGGGGCCCGCGACAGAGATCGACAAACTCCCCCTGCCGGTAGAACGACAGCGTGGGAAACTCGGCGAGGCCCGTCTCGATGTGCTCTGCCTTGAGGGGCTGGTTGAGGCCAGCGATGATCTTCACCGCCTCCTGCCGCGCCACCTCGACCCGCTCGAACGCCTCGTCGGCGGCGATGATCTTCCGCATCTCCTCTTCGATCCGGGGGAGATCGTCATCAGTGATCGGCTG
>CAJAYZ010000600.1 GCA_903949225.1 uncultured Planctomycetaceae bacterium | reverse complement strand
CCGAGGAGGTGCGACGGGCGGGGTTCGCCCAGTTCGACGCAATGCTCTCGATGGCGCCCCTTCCGCCGAATCTCCCCGAGGAGGCGCAGCGCGCTCGGGATGAGGGGATGAAGATGATGCGCACGATGGTGGAGCGGCTCACGCTCGACACCGATCGATCGAGCTTCGAGGCGACGATCGATCCGACGACGAAGGCCCTCAACGTCGCCTTCACGATCCGGGCGACGAACGCCACGCCGATGGCCGAATCATTCGCCGCGTACGGCGCGCTCAAGCCCCGGTTCGTCGCCGCCGGGCGCGACGACGCCCACGGCTGGGTGGGGATTTCCATGCCGACCGGGGCTGTTACCAGGCTCCTCCTCGAGAGAGGTTTCGGCGACAGCATCGCCGCCCTCAGGTCGATGGTGGCCCAAGCCGGAGAAGTGCCCACGGAGGTTACGGAAGCGGTTGCAGAGGTCGAGCGACAAAGCCGCAAGCTGATGGCGGCCGAGCACGTGGAGCAGGAATATGTCGTGGCGGTGGAGGAGTCGGGCAAGCCGCGGCTGGTGCTCCGCTGGACGACTCCCGGAGTCAGCAACTACTTCGCGGCGTACTCCAAGATGTGCACCTTCGATCCGACTGTCACGACCTCTGCCGAGGGGATTATCTCGGCGCCCTTGCCCCCGGCGAAAGCCGCCGAACTGGGGCCTTTCGGTGGCCAGCCGCCGCGGATGGGGGCTGTGGGGGAATCGTTGGTGATCGGCTTTGGATGCAGCGACACCGATCCACTCAAGGGGATGTTGATCGACGGATCCACCGGCTCCGCTCTTCCCCCGATCTCGGCACGCATCGATCTGGCGAAGCTCTGGCCGATGATGGCGAAGGCGTCTCCCGCCACCTCGTCGCTGGCCGATGCCGTCGGTCAGGACGGAAACCTCCGCGCTGACTTGAGCGCGCTCACCGACGGCATCGAGCTCCGCATCAATGCCGACGCCGGCGTGCTCCGCTTGCTTGGTGCGTTTGCCGCCGCGCAGGCTGCGGCGGCCGGTGCGGCGCAGGGCTTCCCCGCGCAGGGTGGCCCCCCGGCCGGACTCCTCCCGCCATCGATCCAGGGCTTCCCGATCCCGCCGGTCACTCCCCCCGGCTCGCCGCAGCCCCCCGCCCCCTGACCGACCAGCGGCGTCGCGTCGTCAACCGTGGCTGCCTCCGGCGGCCGCACCTCCAGACGGCACTCCGCCCCCCGGTAGGATCGTCCCATGCCCCCTTCCGCCACCCCGCTGTTTGACCTTGCCGACGTCGGCTTCGAGCGCGACGGCCGGAGGATCATCGACGGCGTGAATTGGCGCGTGCTTCCGGGGGAACGGTGGGCGCTGCTGGGCCCCAACGGCTCCGGAAAGTCGACGCTCCTCAAGCTCGCCATCGGTCAGCTTTGGCCTTCGACGGGGCGGATCAAACGGCTCGGGAAGGAATATCAGGATCTCCGCGACCTGTGGCGGCGGATCGGGCTCGTGGCCGATTCAATCGCCCGGGAGATCCCCGCCGACGAGCCGGCCCTCGATACGGTCGTGTCCGGCACGCTCGCGCAGCTCGGCTTGAAGTTCTTCGTGGGGATGGAGCCGAGTGAGGCCGATCGGGCGCGGGGGCTTGAGGAGCTCGCCCGCGTCGGCTGCGCCGCTCTCGCCGACCGCCCCTTTGGCGTGCTTTCGCAGGGGGAGCGGCAGAAGGTGATGGTGGCCCGGGCGCTTATCGCCGACCCGCTGCTGCTCGTTTTCGATGAGCCCTGCGACGGGATGGATCCAGGCGCGCGCGAGCGCTTCCTCGGCTGGCTCGGAGAGCATCTCCGTGGCGGCGCAGGCCCGGCGGTGGTCATGGTCACCCACCATATCGAGGAGATTCTGCCGGCCTTCGAGCGGACGATCGTCCTCAAGGCGGGGCGCGTTCTCGCCTCCGGCAAGACAAGCGAGGTGCTCACGCAGCCCGTCTTCGAATCGCTCTACGACACGAGGCTAACGCGCCTTGAGCGCAGCGGGGGCCGGGCCTGGCCGATTTGGGGTGATCCCACCGAGGCGCCGCGATGAACGACCGATTCCTTCCCCTCACGCGGCGCGGGCTGCGCTGCTTCCGTTCTGGCATCGGGCTGGCGGCCCTCTGCATGTTGACCGGAGGGATACAGCAGTACGTGACGCTGCTGAGCCCCGGCGCGGGCCTCTCGCTGCGCTGGCTCCAGCCGGTGGTGGCTTCGATGAGCGTTGTAGCCTCGGGGCTGATGCTCGTCGGCGTCCTGTTCATGACCGCGTGCCCGGCAGAGGCTGGCGTCGCCCGGTGGGGGATCGGCATCCTGGCGCTCTCGGCGCTCGCCTCGCTCTGGCCGGTGGTCGTCTATGCGGCCGATCTCCCCTTCGGGGCGCTCACCGGGCCGCTCGGCAACGCCGGCATCGGGCTGACGGCGATCCAGACAGTGTTGTTGGCCGGCATGCTCGGGGCGCTGTGCCGGTGGATGGCCTCGGTCGAAAGGCGCGCCGCCGCCTGCTCTGGTTCAGCGCTGCACTCCCCGGAAGGGGCGATCGAGACCGACCCCGGCGCCGTCTGGGAGACGCTTGCCGGGAGCTGCCAGCGACTCGTTCACGGAGCGACGACGTTTCTTGTCGCGCTGGTAATCGTCGCGCTGCTCGCCTCACCCTTCAATCCAGTCCCCTCCCTCCAGCCGATGCGGCAGCCGCTCCTGGCGATCCTCGGCGGATTCGCCGTGCTCCTCTGGGGCATCGTGTTGCTCCTCCGCGTCGTCGGCGCGGTGTGGGGGGTCGATCGCGCGATTCGGCGATCAGCGCGACTGGCGGCCGGTGAGGAGCGTAACGGGGGCGGCGTGGCGGCCGAGCGATTCGGGTCTGCCGGGATGGTCGCCGGGGCCCTGGCGCTTGGTGGCCTCGTGGCGAACCACTGGGCCGAGCAGGTGATCGCTCCCGGCTGGGTCGATCGGCACATCAAAGAGATCGTCGGCAATCGGCCGCTCGGTGGCCGGTCGGCGGCGATCGGACAGGCAGCCCCGGCGATGACGATGAAGACGATCGACGGGGAGACGGTCCGCCTGGAAGACCTTGCCGGGAAGGTGGTGGTCCTCAACTTCTGGGCCACCTGGTGCCCCCCGTGCGTCGCCGAGATCCCCGATCTGGCCCGGCTGGCAAAGGAGGTCAACCAGGAGGGTGGGGTGGTGATCGGGATCAGCGACGAGGACGTCGACACGATCCGCTCCTTCGTCGCCTCTCGCGACATGCCGTACGCCATCGTGGCGGGGAGTGACTGGCCTGCTCCCTTCGAATCAATTCGCGCGATTCCGGTGACCTATTTTCTCGATGGCGCGGGAACGATCCGGGAGGAGTTGGTCGGGGGAAGTTCGTACGAGGTATTCCGTCGGGCGTTCGATGCTGCGAAGGCGCCGCTATCGCCGCTGGCCGACCCGGCCCCGGGCGTGCTGCCGTGATTCAAAACTGCTTCACGATCCCTTCAGGTTGCCCCGCCCAGTGGCCGTGGGCGGGAGCTGTCGGAGGTTGTTTTCCCGGCGTTTCTCCGTTGCTCGGGCCGAGCCCTGCGGGTCACTTTCCCCCCTCCCAGACGCCGCGTAGGATGCATGGGTCAAGGCCGCCTCGCCGAGGGTTCGCTAACCCCGGTGGATCGCTCGAGCCATTCGCAGTCCCCTGCCCCCTCCCGCCTCCTGTCCCCGCTGGTTTGACCGCTTGGCCACGGTGGTGGCGATCGATCAGCCCCTGCGGCCCCACCACGGTCCAACTGCATGAGCATCGGTCTGGAGGCCACGGCCGGGGATCTCGGCCGGATCGATGTTGCCGGCTTCCGTGAGGGCGTCGACCGGATCAGGGCCGAGGCCCACGCCGCCATCGGTGCGGCCGACTACCGCCATCTGCGGCGGATCGAGTGGTATGGACGGGTGGCGACGAGCCTCGGCTACGCCACCGCCTGGATCATCCCCAATCCGGTCAGCGCCTTCTTGCTGAGCCTCGGGCAGTTCACCCGCTGGCTCCTCGCCCACCACATCCTCCACCGGGGCTACGACCGCGTGCCGGGAATCCCCCACCGCTACACGAGTCAGGGGTTTGCCCGGGGGTGGCGGCGGTATGTCGATTGGTTCGACTGGCTCCTCCCCGAGGCTTGGGACCACGAACACAACATCCTCCACCACTACCACACCGGCGAGGATGGCGATCCGGACGTGGCCGAGCGGCATCTGGAGTTTCTTCGCCGGATGCGAATCCCGCTGGCCCTCAAGTACGCGCTGATCGCCGTCGTCGCCTGCACCTGGAAGATCATCTACTACGCCCCCAATTCCCTCGGTGTCCTCGACGACCGCGGCCACCGGCGCCGCCGGGAGGTGCCGATCGCCGCCCTCACGGTGGGGAGCGTCCTCGACATTCGCCGGCCGGCGGTGCGCCGGTTGTGGGCGGAGTGCTACGCCCCGTATGCCACCTGGCATTTTGTCGTCATTCCGCTCCTCTTCCTGCCGCTGGGGACGACGGCGGCGATGTACGTCCTCGTCAACAAGCTGCTCGCCGAGGCGATCACCAACGCCCACGCCTTCCTCGTCATTGCCCCCAACCACACCGCCGACGATCTCTACCGCTTCCGCTTCCACTACGGCGGCAAGGGGGAGTTTTACGTCACCTCAGTGCTCGGGTCGGCCAACTACCAGTGCGGCACCGAGCTTGTCGACTACCTCTGCATCTGGCTCAATTACCAGATTGAGCACCACCTCGTTCCCGACCTGCCGATGCGTCAGTACACCCTCATCCAGCCGCGGGTGAAGGCGCTCTGTCAGGCCCACGGCCTCGTTTACCGGCAGGAGAGCGTTTTTCGCCGCTTTGGCAGGCTCCTCGACGTCTGCGTGGGAAAGACAACGATGCGGCAGCTCGAGGCCTTTCCCGTGGCTGCGGAGGCCGTTCCCGGGCCGTATTCGCCGTCATCGCGGTGGGGGGAGCGCGGATCGGATATCCTGCTTGAATCGACCGCGGAGGTCTGCGGCGGTTCGCAAGGTGCGGTTGGGCCGGCTTGAAGGTGGCGGTGTTTCAACGGTGTCGGTGGCGTTTCGGGGCAGTGAGGAGCACTTGATGATCTCGTTTCGGTTCGATCATGTCCGCCTCGAGGCGTTCGGCCTCCACTTCCCCACGACGCAGCTGTCCTCCACCGAGATCGAGGAACGACTCGCCCCCGCCTACCAGCGGCTGCGGATTCCGTTCGGGACGCTCGAGCGGGTCAGCGGCGTGACCACGCGCTGCATGTGGCCGACGAACGTCACGCCGAGCTCCGTGGCGACGATCGCCGCCAGGGAGGCGCTGGAGAAGTCTGGCTTTGCCGCCGGGGACGTCGGCGCCCTGATCAATTGCTCGGTTTCCCGCGATTACTTCGAGCCCGCGACGGCCTGCCTGGTCCACCACAATCTCGGCATCCCCGAGGAGTCGCTCGCCCTCGACATCACCAACGCCTGCATCGGCTTCAGCGACGGCCTGATCATGCTCTCCCACCTCATCGAGGCGGGGACGGTGAAGGTGGGGATGATCTGCTCCGGGGAAAACATCTCGAAGGTCGTCCACACCACCTTCGACCAGATTCTCGGCGACACCGAGATCACACGCGAGAAGATGCTCCAGATGCTCCCCACCTTGACGCTCGGGTGCGGTGCCGTGGCGGCCGTGCTCTGCCATGACAGCGTCTCGAAGGGGGGGCACAAGGTCGTCGGCGGTGTCGCCCGGTCGGCCTCGCAGCACCACAAGCTCTGCATCGGCAACGGCGACTTCAGTGTCGGCCAGGGGGAGGAGATCGCGCCGATCATGACCTCCGATGCCGCCCAACTGATCGCGGCGGCGGCGAAGCTCGGCGGCCGGGCGTTTCCGGACGTCACCGCGTCGCTGGGATGGTCGAAGGACCACATCGACCACGTCTTCTGCCACCAGGTGGGCCGGCAGGTCAATGACGCCTTCTACCGGGAGATGGGGCTCGACTT
>CAJAYZ010000599.1 GCA_903949225.1 uncultured Planctomycetaceae bacterium | reverse complement strand
TTCGAGGGACTCAATCACCATGCGCAGTGCAGAAGCATGGCGAGGCTTTTTGGTGTTTCGCCGATTCACTGGTCTTCTCCTCGGACGACCTCTCAGAAGAGGGCACCCCCCCTTCTTGGGGTCCAATGTAGGAAAAGCTTTCAGTTCCGTAAAGGAATCGGTCCGAGGTGAGATTTCCTGGGGCGACGGAAGTGCTCAAATCCGCGCGGCAACCCCGGGAAAGGGCTCTTCTCCAGGCTATGAGGGCCCGGCACCGAGGTTCAGGCCTGCCAATGGCGACGAAGACTGCCGATCAAACTCTGGGACAGTCCGCGATCGCTCGTCGCCCAGCCCGGTGTCACCCTCCCGAGGCCCGCACCATGGCTACGACCCCCGCCCGGACGGCAGCGGGCAGGCGGTGCCAGACGGCGGCCAGCTCGGCCACCTCGGGTGGGATCGCATCGGCCTCCGTGAGGCTGCCCAATCGCTCGGCTTGGCTGGCCGTCGCTGGAGCAACACCAACGCCGGAAAGGGCAGGGGGGCAAACTGCTTCGCCTTTTGCTTCACCCTCCCGAAGGCCGTGACGTAAGTGGCTGCTGCCACTATGGTTTACGGAAACCGCTTCAAATCCCACCCCATCCGTTGTTTTCAGGGAAAAACGCAGCGAGTCTCCGAGAGAGGCGGCCCGGATCGCCGGTCTGAACACCGGCGGATGAGTCGGGTTGCGTTCGGTGAGCGTGGGCCCACCAACCCTGGTATCCAACGGGTCTCGGGGGCCGGAAATCCCAGCGGGCCAGGGGGGCTTCATCCAAAATCGGCGGGCGCTGCCCTTGGAGCCGCCAGGATCCGGGTTCCCAAGGCAGGCCTGTCCCCAATCACGTTGTCAGGGGGCGTCAGCCTCCGGCGTCGATTTGTCCATCGCATCGATATTCCGGCCGGTAGCGGAATCCCGCGGGTGGATGATCGTGCTGCCCCGTCGCGTTCCTTTTCGATCGTTTCGTCTCGCCGTGGCATCGATGATGTCTTGCTGCGTCAAGAGGCCTCGACGCTCGAGCTCGGCGACGACCAGCTTGAAGGAACTCTTCTGATCCGCCGGAATGCCATTGTCGCCGCGATCCTTGAGATCAGTGACCAGATCCTTGTCCCACTTGTCGGGAATGGTGGGATCTATGCCCCGCTCGAGAAGATAAGCCACCATCTTGTAGTAGGACACGTTGTTCGCAAACCGGACTGCAGTCGATCCGGTGGCGTTGACATGGTTGACATTCGCGTTCGCATCAAGAAGCAACCTGACGGCGGCCTCTGAGTGATGCTTGACAGCATCAAACAGGAGCGACTCCTTCGTTTCTTCGTCCGAGACGAAGTTTGGGTCGAAGCCGCTGTCAATCGCTGCTCGCAGGAACTTGGGATCACTCGAAGCGACGGCAAGCTGAATGACGCGATCGGTCGTTTCGTTCTTCTTGGCGAAGGCCGGATCGCGAACAGGCGAGGTCAGGTCGGCCCCATGTCGAATCAGGGCCTCGAAGCCGGCAACACTGTCTTTGGCGATCGCCCAGACGAGCAACGGAATGCCGTCTTT
>CAJAYZ010000598.1 GCA_903949225.1 uncultured Planctomycetaceae bacterium | reverse complement strand
GTCTGGGGTGCGAGGTCGAGCCTCTCCCGATCCAGGCTGGAGAGCGGCCGCGGGAAACCAGCCGATTCGATCAGGTCGTGGAGATGCCCGGCGTGAACGGCGACATGGATTTGATCGGGCCAGTCGGCGCTCGGCACGAGGATGCCGAGGAGCGCCCCGTCGTCACTGAAAAGGCCGCCGCCTAGGCTCGCTCGGGTGAGGTAGGCATGGTGGACGATCCGGCATTGATCAGGGGCGATGGAGGCACTGCCCGACGCCGGCAGCGACCGCCGGAATCGCTCCCCCGACTCGAGTCGGTCGATCTGATCCGACATCGCGATCATGGGGGCCGAGCCCGGGCCGCCGAATGCATGGACCGGCTCGCCGACGGCAACGGGCCGGTCGACCGGCGTTGCCACGGCAGCCCGCCGATCGGCTCCCTTGGTGGCCAGCAGGACGAGCTCGCGCCCCCGATTCGCGGCAGCCACCCCGACGACCTCGCGGGTCTTCCCGTCGTGTCCCCTGACCCGCAGCCTCGCGGCACCGGCGACGACTGAAAAGGTGGTGGCAACATGCCCCGCCTCGGAAACGATCACGCCGCTCCCGAGTTGTCGCGGTGGTCTGGCCGCCGAGTCGATCGTGACGACACTCGCCGCCCAGGCCCGAAGTTCACCCGGATCGGCCCCGGCCGCTGGCTGGGGGAGGAGCGCGCAGACACCGAGCAGAAGATGGGCGCAGGGATGGATGGTGCGCATGGCCGATCCCTCGAACTGTTTCCACCGGCTGCCCCGCAGCCGGTTCGGTCAGGGATGACTTTTTCCACGGACAGCCAAGGCCCGCTCTTCACCCCCTGCCCCGCTGATGAGTATAAATGAGGAGGGGGCAAAGCATCGTGGATCGCTGTCGGCCGATAGGCCGGTCTGTGGGCCTTTGGAGACATTGGCTCCCGCGATGCACGGCGACGGACGCGCGATTCCTAGATAACAGGGGATATGCCATGCGAAGTCCGATGCGTTGGATGACGATCTCCGCAGCGCTGGCCGGAGGCGTTTTTATCGGCCCTTCCCCGCGGCCGCTGGCCGCCGCCGACGATCTCCCGCTGGCTGGGATCGGCGCGGCAGCCGAAAGGGGCGATCGGGCCGGGGAGGCGGGGGGCCATGATGACCAGCCCGATCTCCGCCTTGCCCCGCAGCCCCGGCTGCGGGCGACGACACTCCGCGTCAGCCCCGACGAGCATCTCTCCCGCGGGGCTGCCGGTCTGGTTTACCGCGGCAAGCGACGCAGCCCCTACGAGGGGGTGATCGCGGAAGCCAGGAAGGACCCCCGACTAAAGGAATACCGGGAGCGTCGCCAGGGCTCCGAGCTGACGGTCTCTGGCCAGTGGGCGCTGGCCGAGTGGTGTCGCCGGCAGCGGCTGACCGATCAGGAACAGGCCCATCTGACGGCGGTCATCGCCCTCGACCCCACCCATGGCCCGGCCCACGAGCGGCTCGGGCATGTACCGATCGCCGGCGCCTGGGTCGACGCCGGCGCTGTCGCGAGTCAACGAGATGATGCTCGGCTGACGGCCGCCGCGCTGCGGAAGCATGGCGTGACGCTCACGTCGTTGGCAAAGCAGATCGGGGAGGGGGCGGTCACTCCCGAGATGGCCGTGGAGAGCATTCGGGATCTCGGTCGCCAGGCTGGCATCCGGGCTCTTGAGTTGACGCTCTCAACGGCCAACGAGCCGGCCGCGAAAAGCGTCGTGCGAACGCTGGCCGACGACCTCTCTGAAGAAGCCTCGGCAAGTCTCGTGAATCATGCGCTGCTTGGTGGCTGGCCGGGTGTGCGGCGCTTGGCCGCCGAAACGCTCGCGGAACGCGATCGAGGTTCGTATGTCCCCCTCGTCATCGACGCATTCGGTGCGCCGTGGGTCAGTCAGATCGAGTGGCAGCGGGGAGCGGACGGAACCATCTTCTGTCGCCAGATCGGCTTTCGTGACGGGGCTGACCAACGCGATGTGACAATCCTCGACCACCTGGTCGTGACGGACTGGGCAAACGGCCGTGCGTGGGCGGAAGGGACTCGGCAGGTGGCCGAGGGAGCGCTCAACCAGGAGGCCCGAAGGGAGCGCGAGAACGAGCGGACTGTAATGTCCAACCAGGCGATCGCATCTCTTCTTCGGTCGACCACGGGCGAGTCGATGAGCGACGACCCAGACCAGTGGCGGCGGTGGTGGAGCGAAGAGACGGGGACGTATCAAGTCGGCGAGAAACCGCTGCGCGTCTCGTACCGATCGTCGACGTCGACCGCGGTGGGGGTGGCAGCGCCGCCGCCCCCCCCGCCCCCTGTCAGACGGGAGTGCTTGGCGGCTGGCACGCTGGTCTGGACCGAAACCGGCCCGGTGGCGGTCGATCGGCTCCAGCCGGGGGATGTCGTCCTGACGCAGAATCCGCTCACCGGTAGACTCGGCCTGAAGCCGGTTTTGCTCGCGACGATGCGCCCGCCGGAGAAGTTACTCGCCATCGAACTCGACGGCGAAACGATCCGTGCCACGCCCGGGCATCCGTTCTGGGTGGTCGGCAAGGGGTGGACGCTCGCCCATCACCTCGAGCCGGGGAATCGGTTGCACGGTCTCGACGGTGGCGGGCTCGTGGAGCGGATCGAAGAGGAGGCAGAACCGGTGCGGTCGTTCAACCTCGTCGTCGCCGACGACCACACCTATTTCTGTGGCAAAGCCCGGGTCATGAACCGTGACAACACCGATGGGAAGACCGACTGACCGGCGGAAGGTGGGTTGAAAATAGGCTTTTCCCCGGGGCGGAGCGCCTTGTGACGGCGGCGGTACCGGCGTCCGGTCGCCGCGGGCGCCGGACGCCGATCGAGTCACATTCAGGCGATCACGCCCTGCACGACGTTGCCATGGACGTCGGTAAGCCGGAAGTCGCGCCCCTGGTGGCGGGCGGTGAGGCGGAGGTGGTCGAGGCCGAGGAGGTGGAGGAGCGTGGCGTTGAGATCGTGGACGTGAACCGGATCGGCGACGACGTTGAAGCCGAAGTCGTCGGTCGCGCCGTGGACATGCCCCGCCTTGAAGCCGCCGCCGGCTACCCACATCGAAAACGCCCGGTTGTGGTGGTCGCGGCCGTCGCTTCCCCCCTGGTTCATCGGCGTCCGTCCAAACTCGCCCCCCCACGTCACGAGTGTGTCGTCGAGGAGACCGCGCTCCTTGAGATCGATGACGAGCGCGGCGCTTGCCTGATCGGTGTCGGCGGCGTTCTTCCGCATCCGGTTGACGAGATCGCCGTGGGTGTCCCAGGCCTCGTGGAAGAGTTGCACGAAGCGAACACCGCGCTCGAGAAGCCGGCGGGCGAGGAGGCAGTTGCGGGCATAGCCCGGCTGGGCCGGATCGGTGATCCCGTAGCGATCGAGGACGGCTTTCGGTTCTCCCGAGAGATTCATGAGCTCCGGGGCGCTCGATTGGAGCCGGTACGACATCTCGTAGCTCTGGATCCGTGAAGCGATCTCCGGATCGCCGACCGCGTCGAGGGCGAGCTCGTTGAGCCGGTTGAGGGTGTCGAGCGAGATACGCTGTGCGTCCCGGTCGATCCCCTTGGGATTGGTGAGATAGAGGACCGGATCGCCGGTGCCGCGGAGAGGAATCCCGCCGTAAAGCGTGGGGAGAAAGCCGGCGCCGTAGTTGCTCGCCCCGCCACTTGTGCCGGTGGCGCTGGTGAGGACGACGTAGCCGGGGAGATCCTCCGCCTCGCTCCCCAGGCCGTAGAGCGTCCAGGCCCCGAAGCTCGGCCGACCAAACTGCTGCGAGCCGGTGTTCATGAGGATCTGCGCCGGCGCGTGATTGACCGCGTCGGTCTGCATCGACCGGATGACGCAGATGTCGTCGGCGATGCTCCCGATGTGTGGCAGCAGCTCGCTCCAGTCGAGCCCGCTTCGGCCCGACTTCCGGAAGGAGAACTTCGGTCCGAGGAGCGTCGAATTCGGATTGATGAAGGCGGCCCGGTAGCCGGCGAGGAGCTC
>CAJAYZ010000597.1 GCA_903949225.1 uncultured Planctomycetaceae bacterium | reverse complement strand
CCCGGCCGCAGGGCCCGCTCGGCAACCCCTGCCGCTGCCGATCCGCCGAGCCACAGCGCCATCCCGGCGAGTGCCCCGGTCACGATGGCCGCCGGCCCAGCGGCGGCCGCGGCCGCGGCACAGACCGCGGCGCTGGTTGCCATCCCGGCCGATTCGCCCGCCCGACGGCTGCGCTCGGGGGAGTGGCCCGCCTGATGGGCGCTCCACTCGGCGGCGATCGCCGCCCCCTCGGCGACGAGCGTGGCGGGAAGGAGCGTGCGGAGCCCGAAGCGGACCGTCGTGCCGAGGGCCGTGCGGATCGCCACCCGTTCGGCGGCCCCCGCCGCGGCCCGCGCGGCCACCACGGCCGCCACCCGGGCTGTGGCACTGCCGACCCGCGAGGCGAGGAGATCGACCTGCCGGCTCCCGCGCGCGCCGGTGGCGCACCAGGTGGCGAAGTGCTCGCAGTTTTCCACCACCGGGCAGTAGCCGTCGCGGCCGACAAACGACAGCGCCCGCGTGGCGATCTCGTCGGGGGCGTAGAGGGGGGGCGGATCGGTGATCACGCGAATCGGGGCGCCAGCGGCAAACTCGGCTGTGCTTGTCCGGGCGATCCTGCCGCCGTCGAAGATCCGCTGCGGATCGTCGGGCCGGGCGTGGACAACGGTGCCGTCGCCCAGATCGATGCCGTGGTGGGTGTAGGTGACTGTCGAGCCGGCGAACCGGCGTTCTGCCGCGAGTCTGTCGCCCCGTGCCATCGTTGCTTCCTGGAGAATTGCCGAAAGGCCGCCGCCGGCAGGAGGGGTCGCTTGCGACGCACCTCGGGCCTGGGAAAGTCTACGGCTCCGGCCTCGGGCCGGTTCGTCAAAGGCATTTTCCGGCCGTGTGGGAGCGGTTTGGCCGGCCGGGCTCGCGGTGTCAGTCGGCCCGCATTCGCTGGCGGAAGTACTTGAGCCCGGGGAAGAAGAAGCAGGCGGCGCTCACCAGCCCGAAGACGATGTGGGCATGTTCGGGGAGCTTGCACATCACCAGTGCCGTCGCGAACAGCGCCGCGGCCTGGACGTAAAACGCCCCGGAGAGGATCCCGGCCTTCGCGAAGAACGCCAGCCCCGCCACGAGCGCCAACACCGGCGAGAGCGCAAGCACTGGGAGTTGCATGAGATCCTCGACCCAGAACAGGAGCACGCTGCAGATCACGCTCCCGCCCCAGATGTGGGCGATCTGCCGCTCGACGGCCGTCACAGGGCCTGTGCGGTGACGCAGCGCCCAAAAGATCGGCGCCCACAGGGCCAGGCCGCCGGCCCAGAGGACGAGGTAGGGCCAGCGTGTCGTCACCCCCTGCCAGGCGAGGATGTCGGTGGTCACCGAGAGGGCGAGGAGGACGACCGAATGCCACATCCAGAGGAGGCCCCAATTCTCGAGGACGACCGCGTGATGGGTCTCGCGGAAGAGCCGGGAGACGACGTCGGCGAGCCCGCCGCGACGGGCGGCGACCGGCTCGCCGGCGAGATAGGCGCGGAGATCGGCGGCGAGGTCGCCGGCGGAGGCATAGCGGAGGTCGGCCGGCTTTTGCAGGCTCTTGAGCGCGATCAATTCGAGGTCGCGGTCGACGCGCCGGTCGATCGAGCGCGGCACCGGCGGATCGGATTCAAGCACGGCCAGGAGCGTGTCCATCGGGCTCGAGCCCTGGAACGGCGGGCGACCGATGAGCATCTGATAGAGGATCGCCCCGAGGCTCCAGACGTCGCTGGCCGGCCCGACGTCGCCGCGGCTGCCGGCCGCCTGCTCCGGCGACATGTAGCAGGGGGTGCCGATGATGGCGCCAGTGTGGGTGACCGAGGCATCGGCCTCGAGCCGCTTGGCCAGCCCGAAGTCGGAAACGCGCGGAACACCGTCGAGATCGATGAGGATGTTCGACGGTTTGAGGTCGCGGTGGAGGACGCCACGTGAATGGGCCACCTGAATGGCTTCGGCCACTTGGGCCAGAAGTGTGGCGGTCTCGCGCGCGGGGATCGGCCCGGCGGCGAGGCGGCGGGCGAGCGTCGTCCCCTCGACATACTGCATCGAATAGAAGGGATGGCCATCGGCCTGCCCGACCTCGAACACCGACACGATGCCGGGATGATCGAGGCGGGCCGCCGCCTCGGCCTCACTGCGGAAGCGGGCCAGATCGGCGGCCGAGGCAAGTTCGCGCCGCAGGAGCATCTTCACCGCGACGATCCGCCCGAGGCTCTGCTGCCGCGCCCGGTAGACGACCCCCATTCCGCCGCGGCCGATCTCCTCGAGGAGCTCGTAGTCGCCAAACAGGGCCGGCAGCGCCATCGCCCCCGGCGCCACGCCGTCGTCGGCCGCTGCTGGAGCAGGGGCTGCGCTCGGAGCGCTCGTGCGGGTGGAGCCGGCGCCGCGATCGATCGGCGGGGTGAAGATCGCCGACTCCCGCGCCACCGCGTCGGTGACCATCATCGCCGCGAACAGCTCGCGAAGCTGTGGGGCGAGATCGGGGTTAACGCGGAGGAGGGAGTCGAGGCGGCCGGGATCGTCACCGTGGTCGGCCAACTCGTCGAGGAGCTCGGCAAGGCGGGTCTCCTGGGCGGCCGAGAGGGGCTCATCGACGGCGCGGCGCCGCCCCTGAAGGCGATCCTGGCGAATCGCCCCCCCCGCTGTGCCCCATTCCCCGCGTGCCGTCATCGTCGTCTTCCGTTGCTGGTGATCCCGAGCTGAACCCTGCTGATTGCGGCCCTGCATGGTAGGAGGGCGGACGGGGCTGGCCACGGCGGCCGGTTCAGGCTCCGTCGCTGGGAAGGTCGTCGCCGCCGTCGAGGAGCACCCGGAGCCGGCGCATGGCGCGGAGGTAGCGCATCCCGGCGGCGGGCTTGGAAAGCCCCAGCACATCGGCCGCCTCGGCGGTGGAGAGGTGCTCGAAGTGCCGGAGGAGGACGATCCGCCGATCACCCTCGTCGAGTTGTTCGACCGCGGCGGCGAAGCGGCGCTCGAGCTCGTGCCAGGTGGCCGCGGCGGCAGGGGTCAGCTCGCGGTCGGCCAGGCCGGCGACCCCGTCGGGGGAAGAGTGGTCGTTGTCCGGGGGGCCGGCGAGCGAGACCTCCCGATCGAGGCTCCGCGACGCGGCAACGCGATGGCGGCGGTGGGCATCGATGAGGCGGTCGCGGGCCATGTGCCGCAGCCAGAGCTGGAACGGCATCGTCGGGTTGGCGAGGTAGTCGCCGAGCCGGCGGTTGGCCTCGAGCATGACGTCCTGAACGATGTCGCTGGCATCGACGCGCCGCTGCATGACGCGGTCCATCCGCCGATCGACCATCCGCCGGATGGCGTCGCGATGGCGGGCGAGGAGGCCATTGACGGCGTCGTCGTCCCCCTCGCGGACGCGGTCGAGGAGGATCTGCGTCGGTGGGCCATCGAGCCATGGCGCGGCGCTGGGCGGAACGGTCGGCGGGGCCCGATGGTGGACTCCGTCGGCCCCGCGGCCCGCGGCGGCATCCTCCTCGTCCGGCTTGCGGCCGGGATTGCCTGACGGCACGTTCATGCGGTTCCTCTACGTCCAACAATAGTACCAATGTGTCGCGGGGCGGGGGCTGCGGATCGCTGCAGGTTTTTTTGACCGGGTGGGTTCCGTGATCCATAATCGCCGGCGGTTCAAGGACAGACCGCTGCCTGCCGCCACCGGACGCGGCAATCCGTCAACGGACTGTTATTCGTGGACGTCGCCCTGCTCGAGCCATGTTCGACCCGCAGTCTGGGGCTTTTTGGCCCCGGATCTCGCTCCCGCTCGGCGGGAAGTGGCCGGTCGGCTCGTGCCGGTCACGGTGACCTTTCCGTGGCGCTCTCCCGCCGCGACCGTCCCAGCCGTCGTCCCGGTCGACTCAGCCTTCTCGCCGCGATGCTTGCGGTGCTCGCAGTCGCACCGGCCGTTTCGATGGCGCAGGTCGTGCCGGCGATCGTGCCGGTGTATGGCCAGGATGATGCGGACGCAGGAATCGCCCCTGAGCCCGATCCCTCGATGCTTCCGGCGTTCGTGGCTGCACCAGTGGGGCCGGCCGTCCCCCTCCCTTCCGCGCCACTGGCCGTCCCGGGGCCCCTGCCGGTCGCCGCCGACGTTTCAGCGCCCGGTGTCGCTGACGAACTCGCTGGCCGGCTGGCGGCGCTCGAGGGGCAGCAGCGGTGGGGCGATATCGTGGCCGCCTGCGAGCCGCATGTCCGCCAGGGAACGCTGCCGACGGCGGTGGCTGATCGCTACGATCTGGCCCGGATCCACTGCGACCTCGTCCGGCGGCACTCCGAGGCAGCTTTCCGGCAGCGGCTCACCGGCCTTTCCGAAGCCGAGGGGCGGCGTCTCCACGCCGAGGTGCTCTCCCGGATCCGCAGCCACCATGTCGATGCCCCCGACTTCCACCGCCTCACGCTCCGCGGCTTGAGGGCGATGGAAGTGGCGATCGACCATCCGGTGTTCACGTCGTGGTACGCCCCCCACGCCACCGCGGAGCGCCGTGCTGCGTACCGCGAGCAGGTGGCCCGCCTCGTCGGGGGGCGGGTGGTCAACTCCCAGGCCGATGCCGAGACGGTGGTGGCGTGGGTTGCTCGGATCGGCCATTCGACCCTCGGCATCCCCCCCTCTGTCACGCTCCTGGAGATGACGGCCGCGTCGATGGGGGGCCTCGACGAGTATTCCGCGTTCCTCACCAACGGCCAACTCGACGATCTCTACGCGCAGATCGAGGGCAACTTCGTCGGGCTCGGCGTCGAGCTGAAGACGGCCCCCGACGGCCTGCTGCTCGTCCATGTCATCAACGGCAGCCCTGCCGAACGGGGCGGCCTCCGCGACGGCGACCACATCGTCGCCATCGATGGTCGGGCGATCGGCGGGATGTCTGTCGACGAATCGGCCCAACTCCTCCAAGGGCCCGAGGGCTCCGCTGTCAGCCTCGACGTTGTCCGTGGCAAGGCCGCGGCGGGGCGGGTGTCGCTGCGGCGCGAGCATGTCGAGGTGCCGAGTGTCGAGGATGTGCGGATGGTCGATGCGGCAGCGGGCGTCGGCCACCTCAAGATCTCCTCCTTCCAAAAGACGACGGCTGCCGATCTGGAGTCGGCCCTCCGCCGGCTCGATGCCGCAGGGATGCGTTCGCTCGTCATCGACCTCCGTGGCAATCCCGGTGGCCTCCTCTCCGCCGCCGTCGATGTCGCCGATCTGTTCCTCGAACGGGGGCTCGTCGTGGCGACCCGGGGACGCAGCCCGGAGGAGGATTTCAACTACTCCGCGAGCCGGCCCGGCACCTGGCGGATGCCCCTGGTGGTGATCATCGACGGCGACTCCGCCAGCTCAAGCGAGATCTTCGCCGGGGCGATCCGCGATCACGGCCGCGGGACGATCGTCGGCAGCCGGAGCTTCGGGAAGGGCTCGATTCAGGGGATCTTCCCACTCGAGATCGGTGGCGTCGGCCTCCGGCTCACCACCGCCAAGTTCTTCTCCCCCAAGGGGAAGCCGTACAGTCGAATTGGGGTCGAGCCCGATCTGGTCGTCCACTCCACCGCCCGCGTGCCAGAGGGGGCCGAGGTGGCCCCGACGACCGGCGATGCCCCGCTCGAGGCGGCCCTCGAGGCGGCGCGGCGGGTGACGGTGCGGCAGTCGAACCGTCCCGCCCCCCGCGCGCAGGCTTCGAGATAGTCTGGTTCTGGTGTGCGGCGCAGCTTGAAACTCAACTTCCCGCGGGCTAGGCTTCCTCACGCCCGAGTCATGTCCTCCGCAGGCTTTCTTCTTCTGGCTGCGGGGTGGTGACGGGAGTGTCGGTCGGCTGGTTGGAGGGATTTTGCACAGGTTGTGCCATGGCACGGCGGTCGGGCATGGCGGTGCCCGTTCGGCGTGTCGGCGTGTCGATCCCCCCATCGGAGTCCGCCTCCCTTTCCCCATGTTTCTCGTGCTGTTCATGCCTGCTCATGCTTTTCATGGCCGTGCCCCGTGTTGCTCCGCCACCGCCCGCTCCCAGCGGCCGGTGACGGGTCGTTCCTGTCCTGTTCCGGTCCGCCTGCTCCGAGCCCCTTCGCCGTGCCGCGTCGGCTTGTCCGT
>CAJAYZ010000596.1 GCA_903949225.1 uncultured Planctomycetaceae bacterium | reverse complement strand
TCCCGATTCCGGAGCTAGGGACCGACGTGCAAGCCGTAAAGGGCTTCAACGTAATCGCCACGGCGAATAACCGCGACAAGGGTGTGAACGAGCTGTCGAGCGCGCTGATGCGGCGATTCAACACCGTCGTCTTGCCGGTGCCCGACACGCTGGAGGACGAGCTGACAATCGTGTCACGCCGCGCCGAGCAACTCGGCCGCGCTCTCGATTTGCCGGCCGAGAGACCGGCATTGGAAGAGATTCGCCGCGTCGTCACGATCTTCCGCGAGCTCCGCAACGGGGCCACGGAAGACGGCAAGACGAAGCTCAAATCGCCGAGCGGATCCCTTTCGACAGCGGAAGCGATCTCCGTCGTCTGCGGCGGCGTCGCCATGGCGGCGTTCTTCGGGGACGGCGTGCTCCGGGCCTCCGACATCATTTCGGGGCTGCAGGGTGCCGTCGTGAAGGACCCAGTCCAGGATCAGATCATCTGGCAAGAGTATCTGCAGACGGTGGTGAAAGAGCGCGACGCCTGGAAGGATCTGTATCGTTCGAGCCGCGATTTTAGTTAACCCCAAGCCAGGCAGCCATGTCCACGCAAGTCTTCGGCATTCGTCACCACGGGCCAGGCTGCGCGCGAAGTCTGCGAGCCGCGCTGGAGGCCTGGCGGCCGGATGTCGTCGTCGTCGAAGGTCCGACGGATGCCGAAGACGCGCTGCAGCTCGCTAGGCGCGAGGAACTGCGCCCGCCGGTCGCGCTTTTGATTTACGCCGCCGATGAGCCGAGCGACGCCTCGTATTATCCGTTCGCGGAGTTTTCACCCGAGTGGCAAGCGATCCGTTGGGCACACGCCGCCGGTGTGCCGGTGAGACTGATGGACTTGCCGCAGACGCACCAGATTGCGATTCGACGCAAGGAGAAAGCGAAGATCCTCGCGAAGGTCGAATCCGAAGCCCAGATGAACGCACGCGGATCGGCGACAACCGCCGCCACGGAAGTAGAGACGTCGCCGAGCTACACTCCGCCATCGGAGGAAGACCCGGCATGGCGGACCGACCCGCTGGCGCTGTTGGCCGAGGCGGCCGGCTACAAAGACCATGAGCTCTGGTGGGAGCATCAGATTGAGCGACGTAAGGATCCGACGGACCTATTCACGGCGATCGTAGAAGCCATGCGAGTCGTCCGAGAGGAGATTCCGGGTGGGTCCGAACGTGACTTGATGCGCGAGGCGCACATGCGGCGCACGATCCGCGCGGTGCGGAGGGAGAAGTTCGAGCGAGTCGCCGTCGTCTGCGGCGCGTGGCATGCTCCGGTGCTTGACGACGACGCCCTCGACGGCAAGCGTGAAGGGTGCCGTACCTCGGACGACGAGTCCCGACTGCGTGGCCTGGAAAAGGTCAAAACGATCACCACATGGATCCCCTGGACCAATTCACGACTCACCTATCGCTCAGGCTACGGCGCTGGAATTAATTCGCCTGGCTGGTACGCCCATCTCTGGCATGCGCCGGCGTCCGCGGCGATGCACTGGCTTGCCACGGCCGCGCGGCTCTTACGGGAAGCCGATCTGGATGCCTCCAGCGCGAGTGTCATCGAAGCCGTGCGTCTCTCCGATGCCCTCGCCGCGATGCGCGACTTACGCAGCCCTGGCCTCGCCGAACTCAACGAAGCGATTCTCTCGGTCTATTGCCACGGCGAGTCGGCCCCGCTCCGCCTCATTCGTGATCGGCTGGAAATCGGTACCGCGATGGGGGAGGTTCCCGACGACGTGCCGGCCGTCCCGCTCTTGCAGGATCTTGCTCGCCTGCAGAAGTCGCTCCGGCTGAAAGCGTCCGCTGAAATCGTGCCGCTTGATCTCGACCTGCGCAAGGAATCCGATCTCGAGCGGAGTCGGCTCTTACGGCGTCTGAACCTCCTCGGTGTCGACTGGGGAAAGATGGCCCGGAGCGATCGAAGGACGTCGACGTTCCACGAGGTCTGGCGGCTCTCCTGGGAGCCCGAGTTCGCCGTACGCATGATCGAAGCGAGCGTCTGGGGCAACACGATCGTCACCGCCGCATCAGCCAAGACGGTTCACGAAGCCGAAAGCGCCCTGGAACTCGCTCGTGTCATCGAGCTTCTGGACGACGCGTTGAAATCCGGTCTCAACTCCGTCATAGACCGCCTTGTCGGTGTGCTGCACATGCGTGCCGCCGTCGCGGCCGATGCCCGGCAGCTCATGGACGCCATGCTTCCGCTCGCGCGCCTCGCTCGCTACGGCGACGTTCGCGGAACGCAGGCCGAGCACGTCGAGCCATTGCTGGTCGGCCTGTTCGAGCGAGCCTCGGTCGGCCTCCGTGCCGCCTGCACTTCGCTTGACGAAGAAGCGGCCCAACGGATACTCGCCGCGATGACGAACACCACGCAAGCGCTCGACCTTCTGGGCCGCGACGACCTCAACATCGAATGGTGTGACCGGCTCGCGGTGCTCGTCGAATCCGATGTCTCGGCACTGGTACGCGGTTGGTGCTGTCGCACGCTCTTGGAGAGAAATCGCCTGTCGTCCGACGATGTTGCGCGAATTGCTGGGCGCGAAATGTCTCGCGTCCTGCCGCCCGCTGAATGCGCACTCTGGGCGACCGGTCTATTGCGGGGCAGCGGCCTTGTACTTCTGCACCTCGAAGGTATTTGGATCGCGTTCGATCGCTGGCTCGCCGGCTTCAGCGCAGAGGAATTCCAAGATGTGCTCCCGCTCGTCCGTCGCGCCTTCTCCGACTTCGCCACAGCTGAGCGCCGCCAGATGGGCGAACGCGTTCGTCAGCTAAAGACTGACGGTCCCGGCGCGGCGAAGGAGAAGTCGATCGGCGCACCGCGCGACCTCGACGAAGGCCGGGCCGCAAAGGTGTTGCCGATCCTCGCGCGGATTCTCGGAGTTACGCCAT
>CAJAYZ010000595.1 GCA_903949225.1 uncultured Planctomycetaceae bacterium | reverse complement strand
CAGCCGCATCGTCGAAGCGAGTCCGCCATCGATGAGATGGCGAACGGGGCTCGAGGGATCGGAAGCATCGCTGTTGGCGGCGACATCCCGATGAACGCTCGAGGAATTGATCCCGCCGTACGGATCACCGGGGATCCCGTCCCAATGAAAGGGGGCGGTGTCGCGGAGCCCCCGGCAGGGCATCGTCGAACGGGGCATGATCTGATTGCCCCCGGAGACGACCGGCGTGGCGAGTACCCAGAGGAGATGATCGGTGTGGCCGTCGGGATGGCAACTCGCACAGGAAAACGTCTTCGTTGTCGAGGTGGCGGCAGTGTGGAAGGCAATTTTTCCAAGGCGAAGAGGCTCGGGCGTCGGATCGGCGAGAGGAATCGTCACGAGCGTTATCGGATGCTCCCGGTCGGCAAGGTCGACGAGCGTCACGGCATCGGAAAAGGCCGATAGCACCCAGGCCCGCACCGGCGCCCCGCTGGAATCGCACTCAAGCACCACGCCGTCGGGCCAGGCGCCCACCTCCACGCGGCCGAGGACGGCGCCACTCGTCGTGTCGAGAGTGAAGAGCATTCCTGAGCCAGCGGCGGTGGCGACGATCGTCTGGCCGTCGTCGCTGACCCGGAGCCCGAACGGCGTGGCGAGCGCCGTGCCATCGGCAGGCTGCTCCGGGGGGAGCGGCTCGAGGTCGTAGAAGCGAGGCGGCTCGCCGCTACCGGGGAGGACGCTCGTCATCCGGTTCAGAAACGGCCTGTTCTCCAGCTCGGCAAGCCCCTGCTGCTTCGTGCCGGCCCGGCCATTGGCGTCGTTGCGGGCATCGGTCTGGGCGAGGAACACGCGGCCGTCATGGTCGACGGCAAGGCCGTAGAGAAGCGTGCCGAGGCCGTGAATCGTCTCCACGAGCTCGTCGGTGGTGGTATCGAATATGAACAGATCGCGGTCGGGGACGTCGGGGTGCTTGATGATGTCGACGAAAGACCCTAGGGAGAGGACGTTGTTGTGGCGGATCGAGTGTTCCCAGGCGTCGAAGGTGACAAGATCGCCATCGGGCTCCCCCCGGCCGCCGGAGAGTTGCGTGCGGTTGTGCGATTCAAACGGCGCCACATAGAGCCGGCCATTGCAGACTTGAATGGCACGCGGATCCTGCGCCGGAATCGGCAGCAACTTGACCACGCTCCGCCGCGCCACGTCGATCACGGCGACCCGATTCTCGGAAGAGAGGGCGACATAGGCTTTTGAGTTGTCGGCAAAAGCGATCCCCGCCGGCTCGTCGAAGCGGGTGGCGAGGGTGAGCGGGTCGAGATCCTGGATCGTGGCAATGACCTGAAACCGCGTGAGGCTCTCCGGGGCGGTATCGATCACGCTCACCGAGTCGGAGACGTGGTTTGCGACCCATACCTCCCGGCCGTCGGGGCGGCCCACGACCGACACCGGCTGGATGCCAACCGGGATCCTGCGGATGACGCTCCGCGAGGCGATCTCGATGACGTCGAGAGTGTCGGCGGGAGTGTTGGCAACGAACAGATGCCCATCGACGATCGCGAGCGGATTGACATGGGGGGAAAGAAACCCGGGATGGCCGACGCCGGGGAGGGGATCGGGAGGAGCCGCAGCGGCAACCAGCGGTGCCGCGGCGAGGACGGCCAGCACGAAAAGACGCGTGAACGTTGATCGGACGGCGGCCGACCGCAGAGGATCGTCTTGCATCAGCGCCTTCTCCGGGAGAAAAAATCGTCGTGGCACGGGAACGATGATCGATGTCAACACAGGGAATGACGGTCATCCCCCAAGGAAAACGCTCACCCGACCGAATCCTGACACTCCCCCGCCCCACTCCGCCGCGGGGCATCCGGCTCCCACACCGAGCGGCCATGATTGTCCGCAGTCTGATCGGGAAACCCGCGGCCTGCTAGGCTCTTTTCCCACGTCCCCCCTCACCACGCGCTCCCCCACGTGTTCGACCCCCGCATTCTCCGTCGTCACATCGTCGACTTGGCCTACCACGGCCGATCCGCCCACCTCGGCTGCGCCCTGTCGCTCGTTGAGATCACTGCGGCGCTGTACGGCGGGGTGATGCACTACGACCGGCACAATCCAGCGGCCCCGGATCGTGACCTTCTCGTTCTCTCCAAGGGGCATGGCGTGATGGCGCTCTACGCCTGCTTCCGGGAGCTGGGGTGGATCGGGGACGACGAAATCCGCAGCTATCTCCACAATGGCAGCAGGCTCCGCGGCCTCAGCGAGTCGGATATCCCGGGATGCGAGGTGACGAGCGGGTCGCTCGGCCACGGACTTCCGGTGGCGGTCGGCATGGCCTATGGACTCGCGCGTCTCCACTCCCGCCGCCGCGTCTGGTGCATCGTCGGCGATGGCGAGATGAACGAGGGATCGATGTGGGAGGCGATGCTGTTCGCGGCTCACCGCCGCCTCGAAAAGCTCACCGTGATCGTCGATGCCAATGGCTTCCAAGCGATGGGCCGCACCGACGAGGTGCTCTCCACCGAGCCGCTCGTGGCGAAGTTCGAGGCCTTCGGCTTTGCGACCGTCGAGTGCGACGGCCACGATCTCCCCGCCCTCACCGCCGCACTGACTCCCCACGATTCGCCCCGCCATGCCCCCCGGGCCGTGATCGCCAGGACGGTCAAGGGGCATGGTCTCTCGTTTGCCGCCGCCGACAACCGCTGGCACTACACCCGCCTCGATGACGCCACTCGAACCGCCGCGATTGAGGAGCTTCGCTGATGCGCCACGCTCTCTCCCCACTCCTCCTCGAAGCTGCCGACTCCGACGAGCGCTTTCTCCTCCTTTCCGGCGATCACGGCTACGAACTCTTCGACGCCCTGCGAACCCATCATCCTGATCGCTTCGTGAATGTCGGCGTGGCGGAACAGAGCATGATCGGGATCGCGGCGGGGCTCTGCCAGACCGGGTTTCGCCCGTGCGTCTACGGCCTCGCTTCGTTCGTGCCGATGCGGGTGCTCGAACAGGTGAAGATCGACCTCTGCTTCAGGAGCCTCCCGGTGGTGATTCTCGGAGACGGGGCCGGACTCGTCTATTCCATCCTCGGTGCCTCGCATCAGTGCGGCGAGGAT
>CAJAYZ010000594.1 GCA_903949225.1 uncultured Planctomycetaceae bacterium | reverse complement strand
GATGGCACGAGGATCAGCCGCCCCGACACCTGCTCGGGCGCCACCTCGTGGGCGAGGCGCATGATCGCCACCTGCCCCTGGTATTCATCCCCGTGGTTGCCGCCGAGGCAGAGGACGGTGGGGCCTTCCCCACGGGCGATGACGGTCATCGGCACCATCACATTCGCCCAGCCGCCGAGATTGTGCGAATAGGGCACCTGAAGGAAGCCCTGCTGCTTGCCGGAGCGGGCCAGATCGATCGCGGTATGGATCATGAGGAGGGACTCCGACGGGGATCGAGGGCGTGACGGGCCCAGTACCGCCATTCGCCGAAGAGATACCAACCCTGGAGAGCAGCGAACAGTGTGAAGACGACACTCGGCGTGAGGAGCGACCCGGCGAGCATGAAAGGCGCGCTGACGACGTCGTAGACAATCTGTGGCAGGAGGCGGTGGCGGGGCTGATCGACGACATCGAAGAGGATAAAGATCGCGAACAGGATCGCGAGGACCGTCGTGATCCTTGCCCACATCGGGAACGGGCGCGGCTCGACACGGGGGAAGCGTGATGCCCTTCGCGTCTGCTCGATCAACAACAAGGGGAGTATGATCCTGCCTGCGAAACCCGCCAAACGGAGGTCGTGCGTGGTCAGAAAGACGACTAAATAGAAGGCGTAACAGGCTGTCAGGAAGCCGAGGCAGGCGAGCGACATCGGAGGCCACTCGATTGAGGTCTGCCCGGGAAGCGCGCCGGAAGCGGCTTGTCGTGGTGTCGGATCGGTGGTCTGGTCCAGAGGCGACATCGTTTCCCCCACCTCACGGGAGCCGTTCCAGCTGCCCCACCCCAAGGATCCGCGGTCTCCCGCCCATCGCTGCATACCCCTTCTCGTTGCCGGGCGCCGGCGGAAAACACCGACGAACCCCGCGAAGACGCCCCGATTCCGATCGTCTACACTCACCCGATCGCAGCGGTGTCCGAGGGGATGCCGTGAGGCACAACGGACCCAGCGACCGAGAGGATACCAAGGCGATGAGAAAGCACGAACGTCGGCAGCAGCGCGTCGGGATGATCGCGGCGGTGGTGGATTGCCTGTCCAGTGCGGCTCTCCTCGGGATCGTGATCCTGGGGACGCTCTCCGGGTGTGCCAAGCCGCCGGTGGCGGAGCCGACGCTGCCTCGCGATGAGTCGGCCGCTTCCGAATCCCCGCCGCCGCCGCCGGGGATGGCGATCCCGCCGTCGATGCTCGAGCGGGCCGCCGCCGGGCAGCCGGTGAGCGACCCCAACGAGCCCGCGCCGAGTCCGGCCGAACCCGCGCCGAGTTCGGCTGAGCCAGCCGGAGAGGAGCCGTCCGCGCCCGAGACTCCGAAGGAGGCCCCCGCCGAGGCGAAGCCCGCGGCCCCCGCTGCCGAGGCGCCGGTGAAGGAAGCCGCTGCGCCGCCCGCGCCCCCTGCCACGGCGCCTGCTGCTGCCGCAGCCGCTGGCCCGGTCGACGTGTCGGCCTTCGACAAGAGCGTCCGCCCGCAAAACGATCTCTATGAATACGTCAATGGCACGTGGCTGAAAGACACGCCGATCCCGGCCGACAAGAGCAACTACGGCGCCTTCATCAAGCTCGATGATCTCTCCCGCGAGCGGATCCGGGCGATCGTCGAGCAGGCCGCGGCCGCCGAGGCCCCGGCCGGAAGCGACGCCCGCAAGGTGGGCGACTTCCATCGTGCCTTCATGAACACCGAGCG
>CAJAYZ010000593.1 GCA_903949225.1 uncultured Planctomycetaceae bacterium | reverse complement strand
TCGACGGGGGACTTGAACGGCTGGCGAAACTCTGCCGGAAGTATTCCCGTCTCCGGCTGCGCAGGTCCGGCTCTTTGGGGAAAAGGTTCCGTTCAGGAAAGCTTTTCCGCCGGCACGACCGTTGCATCCCGTTCAACCGGCGCTGCGCGACCTCGCCCTACGGCTGTGACCGGCCGGAAGGGGCGTCACCGGTTGCCGAAGAACTTCTTCAGCGCCTCGGCCGCCGCATCCCGCGAGTTGACCGTGCCCTTCTGGGCGGAAGGGGGGAGCGAGCCTGGACTGGCGTTCGACTGCTTGACCGCGTCGATCGCGACCGAGCTATCGGACTTCGTGTCGCCCGCGTTTTGGCCGACCTTGGTCGAGCTCCCGCTGTTCTTGGCGGTGGCCGAGCCCGAGACGGTGGTCGAGGGCCCATCACCGGCGATCCCGGAGATCGTCGAGCCATGGACGTCATCCGATCCCGCCGCGGAGTGGATGTTGCTGGCATCGGCATCGGCAGGGCCAATCGTCGCGGCCTTCGGGCCGTCGCTCGTGGCCCGCAGGGAACGGGTCGTGTCGAACATCCCGGCCGGGGCGTCATCGGCCATCAGCCACTTCGACACGTCCTGATCGCCGCCCCCCTGGGCGACCGGTTCCGAACACGAGACGGTCAACTCAAGCGCGCCGACCCGGATCAGATCCCCAGACACGACCTTCGTCTTCGCGGTGATCCGTGCCCCGTTGACGAACGTCCCGTTCCGGCTACCGAGATCCTCCACCCAAACGTCGGCTGGGCCGACATGGACAGCCGCGTGACGCCGGCTGACGTCCTCGCTCAACGGTCGGACGTCACATTCCTCGGCGCGGCCGATGAGGAGCGTGTTCTTCTTGACGGCGATCGAACGGCCGGCACTTTTGCCAGTGGCGACGATCAACTTGGTGATCATGGTGCGGCTGACTCCCCCACTCGAGACCGACCCTTGACAACCCCACCGATCCACGCGGATGGCGGGCCGCTGAAGACGTCGACAAACCCTAGCAAAGCCAAACCGCTGGCGACTAGTCGTTCTCAACAACCGTTCGTCAGGGAGGATCGACATCGCCCCCGAGCCCGTCCTTTCCACCTCGTCATCTTAACGACGCGCATTCCAACTGTCTTGCTGAAAACGCGTGAGCCCTTCCTCATACCCCGCCTCCGGGGAAGGGACAAACCGACCAGCAGGCGTCTCGAGTCCTCCCCCGAGGGTGGCAGCGAGCCGGGTGAGCCAGCCCCGCACCAGCCCCGTGCCAGCAGGCGATCCCCACGCCCAACTTCCGCCACATTCACCCCTTCGCTGCAGTTCTTCGAGGCCTGGATGGCGGGATTCCTCGGGCACGAGGCGATTGGCCGCCAGCAGGAGACTCCCGTGCTGGAGGACCGCGCCCCGCAACCGGCGTTGGGCGCTGCCGAGGATCTTGGCATCGCTGCCGAAACGACCATCCGGCACCGGCATGACCACATCCCCGACCGCCCGCCGGTCGAAACAAAGGAGTGGACCTTCCGCCGGGGGCCCCGGTGCCTGAGGCGTCTCAGGCCCCGAATCGGGATCCACCCGATCAATCCCCGATCTCCCCGCTCGTGCGCCCCCCGCGGACAAGCCCGCCTCGACGCCGCACGCCGACAACTCGGCAACGAGCGCCTCATGGACCGCGTCGTAAAGCCGCTGCGGCGTGCCCCCGCAGGGGTGGAGCCGCGGCACGGCCACCGAGAGGGTGACGTCACTGCCATGGAGGATCGCACCGCCGCCGCTCGGCCGGCGGACGATCCTCAGCCCGGCCAGCGCCCGGTGGGCGCGAGCCTCCGCGATCGCCTGGAAAGCACCGAGCGACAAGGTCGGCTCCGACCAAGTGGAGATGCGGACGAGCACCCGATCCAATCGCGCGGCCTCGGCTGCCAGCGCCTCGTCGAGCGCCATGTTCGTGGCACCCTCGGCCGGCGGATCCCACCAGGCGATCACCGGCCTGGCACGCGCCTCAAGCGAGGGGTCAGGGGCTCGATTCAAGGGGGAGTCTCAGTGGGGCTGGCTGCCGATGAGTGCCTCGTAGGCCGCCCGGTCGAGGAGCGCGTCGATTTCGGCCGGGTGATCCGGACGGATCTTGACGATCCATCCTGCACCGAAAGGATCCTTCCCGAGGGTCTCGAGCTGATCGGGGAGGGACGTGTTGACCTCCACGATCTCTCCCGACACCGGGGCGTAGAGGTCGCTGACCGCCTTCACGCTCTCGATCTCGCCGATCGACTCCCCGGCCTTCACCTTCCGGCCGACCGCCGGGAGCTGCATGAACACCAGGTCGGTGAGGGCCTCGACGGCATACGCCGAGATCCCGACCGTCGCCACACCGCCAGCCACGGGACTGATCCATTCGTGGGACTTCGCGAATCGCACATCCTTCAGCATCGACGTCGCTCCTCCTGTTATCTGATCGATCGAACCTCGGTCTGCACCCGACTTCGTCGTACCCGACGACCCGCGGATGACCGTCCCCCATCATCCCGCGGCCGGGGGTTTTCCACCACCCGTCGGCCGGCGGTAGAAGGGCAAGCCAACCACGCGGGCCGGCTGGCGGGCATCGCGGATCGCGATCTCCACGGCGCTCCCCTCCGCCGCCAGGGCCGGCTCGACCAGGGCCATCGCCACGGCGTGGCCGATCGTGGGGGCGAAGCTGCCGCTGGTGACCACCCCGACCTCGCCCCCGGCCAGTGTGTGGCCAGCCCCGGCGAGGACGACATTCCCTTCGCGGGCCGATCGCTTCGACCCCAGATCGAGCCCCACCCGGACGCGCGCCGGCTTCTGAGCCTTCAACGTCGCCAGGGCCGTGCATCCGGGGAACGTTCTCCCCTCGAGATTCACCGCCAAACCGAGCCCGAGGGCGAACGGATCGCTATGGGAGAGGAGCTCGTGGCCGTAGAGCGGCATTCCCGCCTCGAGGCGGAGGGTGTCGCGGGCGCCGAGGCCGCAGGGCCGTCCCCCGAGCGGCGCCGCGCCGGCCAGGATCGCCTCCCAGACGGCCACCGCGTCGCGGGCCGCCACCGTCACCTCAACCCCATCCTCGCCGGTGTATCCGGTGCGGCTCACCGCCGCTGCATGCCCGGCAACCGTAGCTGACGTTCCCCGGTAATTCCCCAGGGCGCGGATCCGCATACAACTGTCCCCCGGACAGAGCCCGGCGACGACGTCGACCGCGCTCGGCCCCTGGACGGCGATCATCGCGGTCTCGAGGGTGTGGTCGACGAGTTCGACGCCGGAGACGGGCAGTCGGGAGCGGAGCCAGGCCACGACCCGTTCCCGATTCCCGGCGTTGACGACCAGCCCCATCCGCGGCGTGCCGTCGGCGGCGTCGGTGTCGCGACTCACCAGCGCGTCATCGAGGACCACAAGCGCCGTGGGAGCATCGGCAGTGACCAGCGTGTAGCGAAATTGGCCGGGGACGATCCCGGCCACCTTCCTCGTCAGCATCGACTCCAGCCACAGAAGAGCCCCAGGGCCGGTGACCGACAGGCGTCCCATGTGCGAGACGTCGAAGAGGCCGACCGACGACCGCGTTGCCAGGTGTTCGTCGACGATCGAGGCGTATTGGACCGGCATGTTCCAGCCGGCGAAGTCGACCATGCGGCCACCATGCGCCGCATGCCAGTGGCACAGCGCGGTCTCACGGAGGCTCGTCGGTCGGGGCAGGGGGGACGTCGCCGACTCACTCACAGGAGCGTTCCTTGTGGTTCTTTGGAATCCGAGGCGCGGGTATGCCGCCCGTCGATTGTAGGGATGCCGCCCGATCCCGCCACGCAGCTCAGCATCCCCCGGGCAGAAAGTCCCGCCCGATCAACGGCCGCGTCGCCCCTTGGCCTTGCCCTTCAGCTTTGGCTTGCCCTTTCCCTTGCCCGGCGTCTTTTCCTGCGTCTTGCGGGCGTGCCTCGATCCCTTCACGTGACGGGCTGCGCGGAGCCCGGGAGGGGCTTTCGCCCGATCGCCGACAAACCGGAACTCGAGGGCACGCCGGTCGAGGTCGACCTTCTTCACCGCCACGCGAACACGATCACCGAGGCGCCATGACTGCC
>CAJAYZ010000592.1 GCA_903949225.1 uncultured Planctomycetaceae bacterium | reverse complement strand
TCGTCGAGGCGAAGCGTCATAGTGAGTGTGTCACCCACGTAAGGGTCGCTTCTGCAGCCTTTGGCGACTCGGATTTCCTCGCTGCCAACGTTCCCTGGAAGCCAGCGGGGGAGTGTGTGTTGTTTCACTTGGCATGGGGCGCGGGTGGCCAACTCGCAACGCCTGATGTGCCCTTGCAGGTGGCATCGGCGGCAGCGATCTCCGATGCGGTGAATATGGCGGCAGCGTTCAACTGCTCAAGGTTGGTCAATGCTGGGAGCCAGCAGGAGCGATTCGTTCAGGATTACCTCGTTGACCGCTGGCCGGAGGTGGCCTACCCGACTAGTCAAGGCATCTACGGTGCAGCGAAGTTGATCGCTCGCGATGTCGGCTCAATTCTTTGCTACATCAAACAAATCGACTACGTGAACGTGCGCTTCTCGACGTACGTCACTCCGACACTCGATGGGGCGGGGTATGTCGCTTCCGTCCTCCGGGCGATCAGGGACCGCCGCGGGTATGAGCCGCTCCGCAGTCGGCAGTGGACGGAGATTCTGCCCATCGGGGAGGTTGCCCGGGCGTTCGCCATGATCGGGGCCCAAGGCAAGAACAAGGCTGATTATTACATCGGCACCAACAGGCCGCGTACGCTGATGGAGCTTTTTCGATACTTCGAACTCGTACTGGATGGCTCGATGACGCCGGAGTCCGCCTGGATGCTCGCGCTGCCGAGTGTCGCGGACAGATCCCACTTCGATCCCGAGCCGTTGCGCCGTGAGGTCGGATTCGAACTCCGGGAGACGTTCGAGACTTTTGCTGCGGAGGTTGCACGTCGATGAGGCAGGCAATCGTGAACGGTGCGACCGGATTCATCGGTTCCGCGCTTGTGCGGCAACTGGTGGCCGATGGGGTGGAGGTGCTGGGGCTGGGCCGTCGGGCCGCCGATGCGTTACCGACCCACCGACTGCCTTCCGCGGAGAGGTTTCGCTACCGTGCGTTGGCGCTCGACGACACGGAACGTCTGCCGGACGTGGTGCGCGAGGCGGGTTTCCCTGTCGATGACTGCGTGTTTTTTAACATTGCGTGGTGGGGCACCGATAAGGTGTCGGACTTCGGCGTCCATGCGCAGTTGAGAAACGTCATCCGCGCAACGACCTCATTGGCTGCATCAGCTGCAGTCGGCTGCCGGCTTTTCGTGCATGCCGGTTCCATGGAGGAGCATTTTGCCGAGGCTTATGTTGGACTCGACTATCACCAGTCCAACGCCTCCAATCGACACATCATCTATGCGTTGTCGAAGTGCGGGGCCAAGCGGATGCTCAAGATGCTTCACGCCGATTCACAAACACCGGTTGTCTTGACGACGTTTTCTCATGTGATGGGGGTCGACGACGGTAAGGATTCTTTCCTTCAGGTGGCGTTGGACAAGTTTCTCCACGGAGGGGATCTCTCTTTTACGTCGGGAGAGCAGATCTTTGACACGATTCATGTCTCTGATGTGGTGCGGGGCTTGGTGAGCGTCGGCAAGCATGGTCGGCCCGGCCAAGACTATTGGATCGGGTCGGGGCATGCCCGGAGGCTGCGAGAGTACGTGGAGGAGATGGCCAGGCTCTACCCGCCCGGACAGGAACTCGGTTTCGGCAGGGTAAGCTTCAGCGACGTCATCCTGCCGAAGGAGCTTTTTGCAATAGATCTCATCCGGGAACATACCGGCTTCGAGCCCAGCGTCTCTTTCGAGATGATGGTCAGGGAGCTTGCCGTCTGGCTGAAGGAGCGACGGGTGAAGGCCGGGGGCTGATGACGGGCAGCCGAACGCTTCGTCAACTTCTCTTGCCATGTGTTGGCCGCGTTTTAAAAGGTTGTTGAATGAATCGTGGCGACGATAGCGAATCCTGCCGCAAGGGTCTTGAACCAGATCAATGAGCTGTCTCGTTCGTCATTGCACGGCGCCCGAGTCTGTCGCCGTTGGTGGGAGACTCCTCGGCGCCAGTGGTGTTGGGTTAATTCGAACCCGCTCATAGGGACGCCGTGCGACACTCGCTCGGATCGCTTGTGGAATGCCGCTTCTGATTCGTCGTTGTGGGGAGCCGGATCACGTACTACCACGAGCGGTAGTGGGCAGAAGAGGGGTGGAGTCGCCGCTCAATGCGGCGAACAAGAGATCCCCGGAGAACCATGGGGTGTCGTGGGTTAAGGAGCGTCATGAAACACTTTATTCGTTGCCCACGCAGAGGAGGGCGTCGCGGATGGTCAGAACGTTGTCGATGATTGCCACGGAGCGGGTGAAGTCCGGGGAATGGCTTCCGCCGTGGACTTTGGCCGAGCATGAGGCGAGGTATGCCTTCGCGAGTCGGTTCGTGCGCGGACTGGCGGTGGTCGACTGCGCATCCGGGAACGGGAACGGCGCTGCGGTGTTTCTCCGGAGCGAGCCCGCCTCCCTCGTCGGCTTCGACGTTGATCAGGAGGCTGTTGATGCCGCCAGCGCCACGTTAGGGAGCGACCATGTCTTCTTCCGCCGGGCACAAGCCACGGCGCTCCCCGCGGGGGATGCAACGGCTGACGTGTTCATCAGTCTGGAGACGGTCGAGCACGTCGAGGACGACCGGGCATTTCTCGGTGAGGTGGCACGGGTGTTGAAGCCGGATGGGTTGTTCATCAGCTCGACGCCGAATCGTTC
>CAJAYZ010000591.1 GCA_903949225.1 uncultured Planctomycetaceae bacterium | reverse complement strand
CGGACGCGGCCACCGGGCGCACCGTTGCCATCCATGCCGGAGGGATAGTCGGCCATCTCCACCACCCAGAGCCGTCCCTGCGCGTCCCAATCGAAGGCGACCGGATCAAGCACCTCCGGCTCGCTGGCCACAAGCTCGACTCGGTAACCTGCCGGCACGCGGATCCCGAGACGCGTTTCCTCCGGGCTTCGCGGGCCGTCGTCTGCCACGGGCGCTAGCACCGGCTCACCCGGCTTCTGCTCACTGGCGGCGAAGAGCGCCGCGGCCTCACGCGCCTCGAGTGCCCGATCGAACAGCGCCACCTCCGCGAGGCGACCGGCGAGAGGGGCAAAGTTATCGCTGCGGCTCCCGAGGAAGATCTCCCGCGAGTCGGGCGCCGTTACTTCAAGCGTGCCGTCGAACTCCGGCTCCGCCGCGCCATTGAGCCACACGGTCGCCTCCTCACCGCGGCGCACGAGGACGACATGATTCCAAGTGCCGGGAGGAACCACCGTCCGCCCAACCAGCAGCCCGTTGCGGTCATTGCCGTCGAAGAGGATCAGCTTTCCGGCGCCCCCTGGCACGGCGCTGCCGCCAATGCCGAGGTGGTCACCCGGGGCACCAGCCGCTCCGGCCGGCCCGCGCGAAAAAAGGTAGGCCGCCACGGGGCGTGATTCAGGGGGAACGTCGCTACGGAACCAAAAGGCAACGCTCCAATCGTCGTCGAGGGCTTCGTTATGGGCAGCGAGACGGCCACCGCGGAAGGCGGCGCGGGCCTGGGGATGGAAACTGACCGCACCATTGGAGACGAGATCGGCCGGCTGCTCGGCGAGCGTCCAGCTCAGCGTTGGCCGCAAGGCTGCGAGGCGGGCCGCATGGTCGGCGGGAAACGTCGGCACCCCGGCGAGCCGCGTCTCACGCTCCTCCGCAGCCCGCTGTCGCTCGGCGGCGGCGGCCCGCTCTGCCCCGATGCCCGATGCTTCCCAAAGCGTGGCAACCGTCGCGGGATCGAGGGCAGAATCGAAAACGGCCACCTCGTCGATCTTCCCCTGCAAACCCTCCCCGAGGACGAGCCCCATCGCCCCTGCGGCTGCTTCTCCCTCGAGCAGCGGCTGTGGGCCGCCATCGACATGGACATGCACGGTGGCGCCCCGGCGGACGATCGCCACCTGATGCCAGTCGTCGGCCCGCAGACGCATGTCGGAGCGATCGGCCCCAAGGGAAAACTCGAGGGCGTGGTCGGCGTCCTGGCGGGCCATGAGGGGCTCCGCGGTGAGACCGGCACAGAGCGTCCCCTGTCGGTCGCTTGCGCCACTTCGCTCGCCGAGCCACACCCAGACGACGACCGTTGCATCGCCGGCCGGAGCCTTGCCGGGAAGCACGAGCCGACCACCGGCCAGATGGACCGCCCGGTTGATCGAGTCGGAGAGCGAAAACGCCGAAGGAACGAGGGCCTCGCCAGCGCCGCAGCCGGTTCCCGTGCCGACGCCGGGGAGATACCAGGCAAAGCCGGGGGTGAGCATCGCCGGGCTGCCTCCGGCGATCGCATTCCGCGGCCCGGAGCCATCCTCGTCCTCCAGTCGCCAGAAGCCGACGGGCTTGGCCGCGAGCACCGCCTCGGCGGCAGGTCCGTGACGATCGGCAGGCGTGCGTCTGGGCTTCCCCGTCACCTCTTCGAGCGCCGCGACGAGCGTGTCGACGATTTTCGTTTCAGCCGCGACCTCGAGGCCGGCTGTCCGCGCGGGCCAGGTGGTGTAGCCGCCGAGTACATGCTGCTCCGGGGGCGGGATGTAGCCCTCGGCCCCGTTAGCGAGCTCGACGTTGAAGTGCATCGCGGCTGGCGAACGGTTGCGAAGCTTGAGGCCGGTAAGGGCGTAGACCTCGTTGGGGAGCGTCGCGATCGTCACCTCACCGATGCGGATCGCCTGGAGCTTGACCGTTGTCCGCTTCCGCTCGTGGAGGATCAGCGCCTCACGCGCGTACACCTCGGGGATGTTCTTGGGGAGATCATCGGTGATCCCGGCGGCGATCCCACGGGCCCAGGCAAGCCGGGGCTCGTCTGGCAATCGATAGCCGAGTTCAAGAACCTTCTCCGTCATCGCAAGGGTGACATCGTCGCGGTAGTCAAGCGACTCGATCACCTTCACCGCCTTGCGGGCCACGGCGGCGGCATAGTCGTGGATGGCGGGAGGACGCTGCTCGGCGCCATAGTCCATCCACATCAGATCGCCGCTGGTGCCCTGAGAGAGGGCGCAGACGAACGGGCCGTTGCCATCCCCCGCCGCGCCGAGCGCCGACGCGACGAACTTGCTGAACAGGCCGAAGTAATCACTCGACACTGCCGGCGAGCCGAAGTAGTGCTGCGAATAATTCGCAAACAGGGCGAGAGGTTTTCCAGCCGCATCCTGGATCGCGATCACCGACAGTTGTGGGTCGACCGGCCCCGACGGGCCGATGATCTCCTTGGAGAGATGCCCAGGGTGCATGTGGGCAAGCCCCGTCGGATTGCCGAAGGGATCGACAACGCGCGTTTCCGGCCGGCGCACCCAGCGCCGGTTGTGGGTGTGGTGCCAGTCATCGACTTTCCCCCAGCCGATTCGGGCCGGCGCGAGGCGCTCGTCGGCCGCCACGATCGCCGCCGCAATCGCCGCCGGGAGCCGGGCCGCATACGGCGCATCGACGCGGGTTCCCAGACAGCCCATGGCCGCCGGGGCGGAGTGCGTGTGGGTCGCCGAGACCATGATCCGCTCGACCGGGATGCCGGTCCGCGCCGCGGCAAGCGCCTTCGCCTCGTCGATGAGGGCCTGCGGCATCATGCAGGTATCGACGACGACGAGCGCCAAGCGCACGGGCGGCCGCCCCTCGGCGCCACCGTCCTCCAAGACGATCGCCCGGACGAGGAGCGGATCGTGGACCCGATCGGCCCGCCCTTCGAGAAACCCTCCGGCGACGATCGAGGGGGCTTCCGGAGGGGCGTTGCGCGGCGTGATGTCCACTGTCGCCGCGCCGGCTCGAAATCCCGCGGCAGCGGCCGGGGCACCGCCGGCGACGACGATCAGCAGGCCGAGCGCCGTCGCTCGGGCCATGCGAAGCGCGAAATCGGGCAGCAAACACTTCATCGTCGGGTCCCTTGGGGGCGTTACTGGGGCAGTCGGCTGGCGGGCGCCCGTGAGATCACTGTAAACTCTCCCCTTCATGGGGAGGAGGCGGGCGATGCTCACGATCGGCGATTCGGTGCGGATTGGCAGTCGGCTCGCCCGACGGCCGTTCCTTCGTGTCGGTAGCGCCGGCTTGGCGGGCCTCGCTGGGCTTTCGAGCCTGTTTGGGCAGTCGCCACAGGGAATCGCTGCCGCCGCGGAAAACGGCCCCGCGGCCCGCTTTCTCCGCGACCGCTCGGTGATCTTCCTCTTCATGCACGGGGGCCCGTCGCAGTTCGAGACCTTCGACCCGAAAACCGAGGGGCCCTCGAACGTCCACGCCCAGACCGGCGCGATCGCCACCTCGATCCCCGGGATCTCCTTCGGCTCGACCTTTGCCGAGCTTGCCAAGCGGGCGCATCTCCTCAACATCGTTCGCTCATTCGTCACTGGCGATGGCAACCACGACATCAAGCCGGTCGTCGGGGCGGCAACCAACCGGGCCAATCTCGGCTCGCTCTACGCCCGCGTTGCCGGGGCCAATCGCCCTGCCACGGCGATGCCAACGAACATCACCCTCTTTCCCCCGGCCGTGATCAAGGATGCCGGCCCGCCGATCACCGACTTCGGCAACTTCGCTTCCGCCGGCGACCTTGGCCCCGCCTACGCGCCACTCGTGCCAGGGGGCAGCGCCGGCTTCCAGGAGGACATGCGGCTGCATCTCCCGCAGGACCGCCTCGGCGACCGGCGCGGGCTCCTTGCCGAACTCGATCGGGGGAAGCGGTGGCGCGATCTCGCCGCGCTCCGCGGCGCAAGCGCGATCCAAGACTCCGCCTTCGATGCCCTCCTCCGCGGCGTCTCCGACGCCTTCGATCTCGACAAGGAGGATCCACGGCTCGTCGATCGCTACGACACCGCCCCCCACTTCCGCCCCGAATCGATCGACAAGAAGTGGAACAACCACAAGCACTACGCCGATCATGGCCAGTCGATCGGCCGGCTGCTCCTCCTCGCCCGCCGCCTTTGCGAACGCGGGGCGGGTTTTGTCACGGTGACGACGAGCTTCGTCTGGGACATGCACGCCGACATCAACAACGCTCCCGTCACCGAGGGGATGCGGTATGTCGGTGCTCCGTTCGACCATGCCGTGGCGGCGTTCATCGACGACGTCGAGGCCCGTGGGCTCTCCGACAAGATTCTCCTCGTCTGCTGCGGCGAGATGGGACGGACGCCGCAGCTCAACGCCGCCGGCGGCCGCGACCACTGGGGCGGCCTCGCCCCGCTCCTCCTCTACGGCGGAGGGCTCGGCAAGGGACACGTCGTCGGCCGTTCGAGCCGGGACGGGGGACAGCCCGCCTCCGACGCAGTGACGATTCCCGATCTCGTCGGCACGATCACGCGTTCGCTCCTTGATCTCTCCGAGGTGCGGCTCCTCGACAGCCTCCCCAAATCGCTCCAGGCGACGCTCTCCCAGGGGCGGCCGATCCCGGGCCTCGGCTGATCGGCCGTCACCTCGAGCATCCTATCTGCTGACTGGGGCGCCACGCCGTCAGGCTGCACCAGCCGATGCCAACGGCCACGAGCGCCAACGACGCGAGCAAGATCCCCCGGCCGATGGCCGACGAACCGGGATCGAATCCGCCAGCGGTTGTGGCCCAGATCGAACCCAAGCCGACAAGCAGCGTCACCGTTGCAGCGCTGATCGATGGGGAACAGGCGG
>CAJAYZ010000590.1 GCA_903949225.1 uncultured Planctomycetaceae bacterium | reverse complement strand
TGGCGATGATGGCGATGTCGCTCTGCCGCCCCATGATGAGTGTGTCGGCGTATGCCAGCACCGGACCGGCATCGATGACGACATGATCGAAGGAATCGCGGAATCCCTGGATGATCCGGGGGAAATCCTGCCGGGAGAGCGCGGTGATCGCGTCGTAGTCGACCGCGCCCGCGGTGACCGCGAACAACCCGTCGATTGCCGTCGGCTGGACGACCTCGTTGTTGGTGATCTCGCCGCGGAGCAGTTCCGCCATCCCGGGAGTCGAAGCGTCGAGTTGGAGCGCCGCATGAACAGACGGATTCCGCAGACTCCCCTCGACCAGAAGGGTGCGGTGATCAGATCTGGCGATGCTAGCGGCGAGATTGGCCGCCACTGACGACTTGCCCTCCCGATCCCCGGCGCTCGTTACGAGAATGACGCGCGCCGATTCGCGGTTTCCTTGAAGGATGAGGGTCCGGATACTGTCAACGCTCTCCGCCAGACGGTACTCGTTGGCACGGCCGCGCCTCGACTTGCCGACCCACGGGATCGTTCCGATCACCCGGACGCCGATCCTGGACGGGATCTCCTCGGCATCTCCGAGCCTGTTCCGCAGGTACTCGAGGGCTACAACCAGACCACCACCGAACGTCACCCCGGCAAGCCCCGCGATCACAGAGAGCAGCAATCGCTTCAGGGTGTCGTTGCCACCGGGCACCACGGCTTCCTCGAGGAGCGTGACCCGCGGGGGCGCGGTGAGATCGAGCGACGTGGCTTCGAGTTGGAGTCCGATCTGGTCAGTAACACGGGCGAGTTGGTCGATTTCCCCCTTGCGATTCTCGAGATCGGCATTGGCATTACCGAGGTCGACGACCTGTTTCGAGATGTCCTCGTAGGTCCCGCGCGCCTTCGCGATCGACTTGACAAGCGTTTGCCGACGGAGGGCGAGTTCACGGGGACTGACGGCCCCACCAGTCGCTCCCCCCCCCGACCCGATCACGCCGAGGATCTGAGGCCGGAGTTTCGTCTTCGTTGCCTCTATCTGGCGGAGGATCTGCTGACGCCGGCCGATCATCCGCCGCACTGCCGGCTCGTTCATTCCGCGAGCGCTCCGCTCGGCCTGGCCGAGAATCGCGTCGGTCAGGCTGGCGATCTGGGACTCGAGCGCCCGGATCTCCGGTTCGCGGGAGAGCGCCGCTTCGATCATGTCATCCGATGCGAGCGCCTCGTCCGCCCCCTCCCCTTCACCCGCACCAGCCTCCCCCTCGCCGGCAGTAGCCTCCGCTGCCTCCCCCTTCCGGAGGTCATAGACAGCGATCTCGGCCTCGAGTCTTTCGAGATCATTCTCGGCCTGCACCATCCGACTTCTGGCGGTGGCGAGCTGATCCATGAGGAGGCCGCGCTGCGTCGCTACCTCAGAACTATCGCGGGTGCCGAGCGTTCGGGCGAGGTCGTTGAAGGTCTCGCGCCGGCTGCGCAATTCAGTCTGGTTTTCCTTAAATTTCTTCTCGAGTTGATCGCGGCGACCGAGCCGATCCTGGCGGTCCTTATTGACGATGTCGTCGAGGTAGCAGGAGGTGATCGCATTGAGGATCTTGGCTGTTTCCTCGGCGACCGCGCCGCGGAACTTCAGCTGCATAACTTCCGAGTCGCCCTGCACCACCGGCTCGATCGTCCTGGCCAACCACGCCTGAGGATCGTCCTGCTCGGTGATCATTCGCAGCGAAGAGATGCCCGGCTTCCGCAGGGCTGCATTGAGCACAACGGGGCTCCGGAGCAACTGCAGTTGAGTCTTGCGATAGGCGTCGTACTCGGCGCTCCGCCCCTCGCTGAGGAGGGTCCCGCTGGCGCGAATCCGCAACCACACCACCGCCTCGTAGCCGCGGGGCAGGAACAGCCAGACGGGAACCGCAACGGCGATCCCCGTCAAAAGCCCGAGCGCCAGGGCTGGCAGCCAGCGTCTCCGCAGGGCATGGAGCAGACGTTTGGCGTCGAGCCCGCCATCGCCGGCCGCATCGGCCGGCGCAACAGGGAAGGACATGCCGGGTGCACTGGGCATTGCCAGCGCCGTATCACGCACGGCGAGGGCCCCGACCGACGGCAGCGGCACCTTGGGCTCAGTCGCGACGGCAACAGCAGCAGTTTCGCTCATGGGGGCGATACCTGGGATCAGAAACGGGATTCACCAACGAGAACCTTGCCAACAACCAGCCCGGCCACCGCGTCAGCCCTTCCTCTGCGGAAACCCGACCACGGGCCCCGCGTTCCCTGTGCTCTTGCCAGCGGCATTCCCGTTGGTCCTGCCAGCGACCGGGCCGAGGCCGAGAACGGCGGGGGCTGCGGTCGTCTTGGCCTTGCGACCAGCGGGCTGCGGAGCCGCCGCAGCCGAGCGGCCGAGCACGGCAGGCCCTTCGATCTCCGCAAGGAAAACGTTCGAAAGGATGTACTGCTCGGCCCACAGCATGGCCATGGCCATCGGCATCATCACCAAACCCGCCCAGTCGTGAAACACACGCTCCGCGAACTCGGTATCGGCGACCTGATAGAGGACTCCCGTGACCGTAATCCGGATCGAGTTGACCGCCAGGGCGATCGGAATGGCACTGGCAAGAATGATGCCGTTTTCCCACCAAGAGCGGCGACCTACCATCACCAGCCCGACGGACAACGCGCAGAAAATCGTCAACATTCGCAGCCCGCTGCAGGCATCAACAACACCGAGGTGCATCTCGCCGATCACGATCTGATTACCTTCGCGGTAAGCCTCGAGCCCCAGCGTCTGGAGGGCGAACGTACTGACCATCGTGGCGGTTGTCTGGAGCGGACCGAGGAGGTAGCGGGTCGCTTCGTCGGGGAGCGGATACATGAAGATGAGAAACATCAGCGGGGCCCACGCCCAGCGGAACACGCTCCAGCCACCGAGCAGAATGAAAACTCCGCAGATGGCGGGGACAAACGTGTACATGTCGATCGTCACGATCCGGTAGCTGGCCGCGAACAGCCGCAATCCAAACGCGGCAGCGAGGAGGAGCAACCCCGCCAACCGAGCCGAAAGTGCCACCGGTGCCGCGATCGGCTGCCGCCACCAGAAGAGGAGGGCCGCCGAAAACAGCGGCACAATCCATCCGTGGGCGTACTGGGGGTTGGCCCACGCGATGTAAGCATTGGTGAGACCGGGCAGATAGCTGTAGATGAGCAGGCCGGTGAAGATCGCAATCGTGATCATCGTCGTGCGCTGAAACGGATCGCGCATGTCGAAGCGAAATTCAGACCACTTCCGTTTCAGCTGGCTGAAAAACTCTTCCTCGTCGTCGGCCACGGCGGCCCGCGGCTGGGCGGTAAACTGTGGCCGAGCCTCGCTGATGCCAGGCACGGTGCCCCCTGCGGCAGGCGAGGCCTCCACCGCCAGAGATGCTTCGCCACCGATGGCAGCGGTTTCTTCGCCGCCCAAGGCTCCAGGATCC
>CAJAYZ010000589.1 GCA_903949225.1 uncultured Planctomycetaceae bacterium | reverse complement strand
CCGACTCCGATTCGCCGTCGAGATCGAAGGCGGCGAGTTGCTCCGAGGTCATGAGCGTGAGGGCTTCGCGGAGCGTGTGCTCGTGGAACGTGCGCCGCACCGCCTCGCCCCGACCGGTCTCAAACGACCGCGTCAGGCTGTCGAGCGCGCCGAGCCGGCGCGACTGACGGTCAACAGGCACATGCGGGACGAGATTCTGCCCCTTCTGCCCCGGCGCGAACACCCGGTAGGGATCGAACTCGTTGCCGAGATAGCCGCCGCGCGAGGGGAACTCCGCCCCCCCGAGGGCAATGAAGCGGGGCAGCTCGAGGCCAGTCGCAGGAAGCTCGTGGGCAGCGATCGCCCCGAGGGCCGGATGGATGGCGGTCGGGTCGGGACGGTAGCCAGTCTTCACCGTGTACTGACCGCGTTCGTGGTCTCCCTCCTTCGACACCAGCGACCGGACGAGAGCAAAGCGATCGAGAACCTCGGCGAGCCGGGGGTAGTCGGCGGCGATCCGCACGTCGGGGATGACCGTGGAAATGTCTTGTGTCGGGCCTCCGGCGGCGGCGCCGGGATGGGGATCGAAGGTCTCCAATTGGCTCGGGCCGCCGGCGAGCCACACGACCAAGAGCGACCGGGGCCTCTCGACGCCACGGCGCCGCGCTGCCCGGGCTGGAAGCGCCGGCAGCGCGAACGACAGCCCGAGTGATGCTGCGGCGAGGAGCACGGAGCGCCGCCCGGTCGGAGCCCATCCAACCAGATCGGCCGTTGGCCCGCCAGATGTCCGCAAGCGTGTTGGCATCTCGAGCCTCAATGATTCCAAGAGAACTCGGGGCAGTTGAAGAGCGTCCACATCACATCCTCGAGCCCCCGTCCCTTCGTCTCCGCGAGGGTGATCAGCGGCAGGAGGGATTCACGTTCCTCCGACGTCGGTCGGCGGGTGAGGGCGACGAGGAACGCCACCTCCAGCCTGGCGACATCGTCGCGGGCCATGCCGGCGATCCGCCCGGTCGCCGTAACCACGTTGGCCTCGACCATCTCTCGAGCGAACTTGCCGTTCATCTGCACCAGCGCCTGCGGGATCGTCGCCGGGAGCGAGCCCCCCTGGGAATCAACCACCTGGCCATACTCACGAAGAAAGTCGGTTTCCCGAAAGAATCGGATCGTGCGTGTAAGGAGGTGGGAATGGCTCTGAAACGTCTGCAGGGACGTCGTCGCCGCCATCGCACCGATCATCTGCTCAGGTGTCAGCCGGGTGAGTGGAAAAGCCCCCCACGTGGCCTTCACCCGTGCGGCCCCCTCGGCAGACTCAAGATCGGGATGGGTCGACGCGAACCGAAATGCCTCCGTCGCGGCGATCACCTTGATCAGGCGGTGGAGGTCACGGCCATGCTCCCGGAAATCGTCGGCGAGGAGGTCGAGGAGATCGTCGGGGCTCGATGTCAGCCCGGGCTCGGGGATGTCATCGACCGGCTCGTGCCAGGCCGTGCCGAAAAGCAGGCTCCACATCCGATTGGCGATCGCCCGATCGAAGCGCCGGTTGTCGGTGTGGATCACCCATGCGGCAAGGTTTTCGCGGTGCGTGCCACCGGAGCCGAGCCAGTCCGCCCCGAACGGCACTCGCGGGGGCACGTTCCGCCCCGCTCCGGTCATCGTGGTCGCCAGCGCCGCCACCGACGTGCGGTCGATGCGGTGGACGCGCGCGGGGTCATCCTCGACGCCGACCGGCGAGAGCTTCGCCTGGGCGAAGCTGGCGGCCAATCCCTCGAACTCCCCCTGCTTCCAGGCTGCAAACGGATGATCGTGGCACTGGGCACAATCGAGCCGTGCCCCGAGGAACACCCGCGACACTCGGCCGGCGAGTTTGTCGGCATCGATGACGCCGTTGGCCGCTGCCTGGGTGATGAAGTTTACCGCCGGGGTGTCGGTCCACAGCCCACGGGCGGAGACCATCTCGCGCACCGTTGTGTCCCAGGGGCGGTTGGCTCCGATCTGATCGGCAAGCCACGTCGTGAAGCGGTCGCGGCGGAAGACGATGAACTCACCTTTCTCATCCCCCACCAAGGGCGAGGCCAGACGGCGGGCAAGCGCGTCGGCCGACCGACGGTCGGCAAGGAGCGTCGTCAGTGCCCGATCGACCGCCCCCGGCGCGGTGTCGGCCTCGAACCGGCGGAGCTCCTCGAGCGACGGGATCGTTCCGGCAAGCGCCAGCCACAGCCGGCGGAGGATCGTGAGATTGTCGGCAGCGGCCGCCGCTTCGACCCCATGGGCACGTCGGCTTTCGGCGAGGAGCCGATCGATCGCCACGACGGTGGCATCGGTCGACAGGGTCGCCCCGGCCGATCGGTCGGTCACCGCCGATGCGGCTTGCGCCCGACGCCGAACAGCCAAAGGATCCCTGGCCGCCGCGCCAACAAGAAGACCGAGCACCACAAGCGCCACGGCCGGAAGTGCCTGCCTGGGCAGTTGAAATCGGCGGAATAGCTGTTCGGTCATGGCACGCTCCCTCCGCCGATTCTATCCCTCATCGGCCATCCACGCAGTAGGAGATCGGCATCTCACCAAAACGGGGGCCGCGAGCCGGCGGGGACGGTCAGGCTATGCTCTCCCCAGAGGGGCACAATCCGGCGGAGGCGTAACGTGGCGACGGCAGTGGAAATGAACGTCGCGCCGGCCGAGTTCGGCACACTTCCCCCCTGTCCCTCTCCCCGGCATCATCCGTTCCACGCGGCTGGATGGCTCGTCAGCGTCGGCGTAGGGCTTGCGAGCCTCCTCCTCCTGTTGGCAATCCTGGCGGCGATCCCGATCGCCAACCTCCTCGCTCTGGGGACGATGCTCGAGGCAGAAGGGCGCGTCGTCCGCTCCGGTCGGCTTCGTGACGGCATCCCGTTCGCAGGCGCCCTCCCCCGCCTCGGCGGGATCGTGATCGGCGTCTGGCTCTGGCTGCTCATCATCCGACTGGTCACGCAGGCCGCCGCCGATGCCGCGATTGTCGATTCCGAAGGGCCATCGGCGCGGACCTGGGCCGCGATCCGCGTGGCCGCGTCTCTCCTCATCGGCTTCCATCTCGTCGCGGCTCTGTTCTCCGGCGGACGCTTCTCCTCCTTCTTCAGGCCGGTTCGCAATGGCCGCCGACTTCTTAGTGCCATCCGCACCGGCACCGCCTGGAGGACCGCGTCGGAGGCCCTCGCGGAGGTCATCGACGCCATCCGGCCAGGGAAGCTCTTCTCGCTGGGCTTGCGCGGATTCCTGGGCGCGTTCCTCTGGCTCCTCGTCCCCACGATCCTCTTCTCCTCGCTTCGCGACACGTCGAAGCCCGGCCAAGTTCTCGTCACGCTCCTCGGCGGCATCCTCTTGGCCATCGTCCTCGCCTGGGTGCCCTTTCTCCAGGCACGCTTCGCTGCCGAACAGCGTTTCGCCGTGTTCCGCGACCTGGGGGCGGTTCGCGAACTGTGGCGGCGGGCACCGATCGTGATGCTGCTGGCCCTCGTCATTCTTTACGGGCTGTCGCTCCCCCTCTATCTGTTCAAGATCGTCGCGGCGCCGCGGGATGCCGTCCTCTTCCTGACCCCGATCTTCATCCTTACGATCTACCCCGCGCGCCTCGCGGTCGGCTGGGCCACCCACCGCGCTCAAACGCGCCCGACGCGCCGCTGGCTCCTCCTCCGCTGGCCGGTGACGGCGATTCTGTTGCCGCTTCTGGCGCTCTACGTGTTCCTGCTTTTTTTCACGCCGGCGATCGACGCCTTCGGTCGGCGCGCGCTCTTCGACCACCACGCGCTCCTCATCCCCACGCCGTTTTGAGCGATGACGGGGCGAAAGCGTGGCCAGCCGTTCACCGGGCGATCACTAGCAGGCAGCGGATAAAGCGCCGGCCCGACCGCACGAGGCGGTCGCCAGTGCGT
>CAJAYZ010000588.1 GCA_903949225.1 uncultured Planctomycetaceae bacterium | reverse complement strand
TGGGAGGGGAGCGATCTCCTCGCGCTCGGCGTGGCGAGCTTCGGCCATCTCTCCGGCTGCCACTACCAAAATGCCCCCCATTGGGACGACTACCTCGGCGCTGTTGAGGGGGGGCGGCTGCCGATCACCCGCGGGCTCGTGCCCTCGGCCCGCGAGCTGCTGATCCGCGAGACGATCCTCGGCCTTAAAAAAGGCAGACTCGACGTGGAACGCCTCCGCGCGAAGTTCGGCGTCGATCCGCTCGAGGCGTTCGCGCCGCAGTGGCAAAGCCTCGCGGCGGAGGGCTGTCTGGAGCGGGTCGAGCCTGCCCCGATCCTCACCCGGCGGGGGCTCCTCATGGTCGATGCCCTCCTCCCCCGCTTCTTTGACGCTCCCTCCTGATGCCGGTGAGCGCGGGCTCCCCGGCAAAAAAGGATCTCGCCGCCGTCCCCAGGGGACGGGAAAACGGGGTTAACGCCGGCGGAGCCGTCCGGTTTACTGGGCAGGGAGTCGGCTGGCACGAGGGACCGTTGGCACGGTCCGGTGTCGCGTTCCCCAGTCTTTCTTGGGAAAGGTGGCTGTTTCCGTGCTCAATCCCCCCTCGCTCGACCTTCCCGGCCTGTCGGCTGACCGGCCTGAAACGATCGCCTACCCCTCGGCCAGGGGCCCACGACCGGCGGTCGGTCGCGGTGCGGGGCTTGCCTGCCCGGCCGAAAAGCCACTCCGAGACCGGCTCCGGGCCATGGCCGCCGACCTTGTTGCGTCGTGGCGATCGGGGGGAATGCCCGCCGGAGCCCGTTCGGCCGCTGGCCTCCGGTCGCAGGCCGAGATCCTCTGCCAGCGGGCCGGGGCGGGCGCCATCCACGTCGGCTGGACGATGGTCACGATCGTTTCCGAGCACTGGCGCGACAAACTCTCGGCCGGCTCCAGTGGCCGCCGTCTCCTCCTCCTCCCCGACTGCCCGATGGCGGTCCGTCCCGCCGAGTCATCCGATGCCTCCCGCCCCCCGCATCTTTGCGGTCCAGGGTGCGTGATCGGCACCCTGTGGGGAGCCGCCCGCGAGCAGGGCTGGGTGGTCGAGACCACGCCGCGGGCCGTCGCCGGCATCGGGGGCCTGCTCACCGGACAGTACGACGGCATCCTCGGCGTCGCCCGGCTCGAGCATCTCGAGAAGGCTTTTGCCATGGTGCCGGCCTTCGCCCTGCCGATTGCCGCCGTCCCCTTCGATCCCCAGGGCGTGACAGCGCTCGACACTTCGGCCGGGGGGAGTGCCGCCTGCGCCTCGGCCGCGGCCCGGTCAGCGCTCGATGCCGAGTGGGTCCTGGGGCTGCTCGGTGTCGCTGGCGGGCAGACGGCGCCGGTCGCCGATCATCTCCCCCTGCTCCGCGAAGCCGCGGAGTTGTTTCTCCCGGCCTCGCTCCGTGGCATCGCCGCGACGGCCGGCGTGCCCGACGCCCTCGACTGGATGGAGGGGCGGCCTGAACCGCTCGTCTCCACGGCGCGGTTTGCGGCTGACTACCTCGGCCGCGGAGGCAAGTTCCTCCGCCCGTTCATCACCCTGGCATCGTTTGAGGCCCTGACGGCAAAGGATGAGGATTCCGCGGAAAAAGGCGACGCCGACCGGACCGCCGTCCGGGCCGCCGCGGTGGCCGTCGAGGTGTTCCACAAAGCCTCGCTGATCCACGACGACATCGAGGATGCCGACGGGATGCGGTATGGCAGGAAAACGCTCCACGAGGAGGTGGGGATTCCGGTGGCCATCAACACCGGCGACCATCTCCTCGGCTTCGGCTACCGGATCATGGCCACCCTGCCGGAGGTTGATGCGGGATGCCGAGCCGATCTTGTGGCGATGCTCTCCGAGGCCCATGTGCGACTGGCTCGTGGTCAAGGGGCCGAATTGTGGTGGCGCGACACGCGCGACACGCCGCTCACGGTTTCTGAGGCGCTGACCATCTACGGCCTCAAGACGTCGCCGGCGTTCGAAGTGGCCCTGTCGATCGGCGTTCGATTGGCCGGCGTGATCCCGATGGCGGCCGGCGCGATCGATCGTTACGCCCGGCATGTCGGCGTCGGCTTCCAAGTGCTCAACGATCTCAAGGATTGGCATGGCGATCCGGAGAATGCCCGGCACGCCGCCGGTGACCTCCTCGGCGGTCGACCGACGGTGATGTGGGCCTTGGCACGCGAACGCGTTCCCGCTGCCGACCTGCAGCGGCTCTCCCGTCTGGCCAACGATGCGAGGCTTCCGGGCGGTCCCTCCTCTGCCGATGTGATCGCTGCAGCGCGGCGGCTCTACGGATCGGCCGACGTCTTCGCCCGGGCGGCGAGTATCGTCGATGCAGAACGGGCCGGCGCCCTCGCCGCAGCGGCCACATGCCGGCGGCCCCGGCTCCGAGAGGTGTTCGAGTTTCTCCTCGATCTGGCCGTTCCCGAGGGGGCCGCAGCCCAACTTGTCGGCTGAAGGGTCACCGGGCGGGGGGGGATGGTTGCGTCGGTCCGATCCGGCGACGTAATCTTGCTGCCGCGGCGGCCGGGAGGTTGCCGGGTCCACCGTCCGTGCGGGGATCGAACGCCAAGCCCCGGCCCGGTGGAGGCCAACGTGTCCGATCAACCCAGCGCCCCCCCGGCCGCCTCGCCGGGCGTTCCCCCTCCAGCCCTGTCGCGGGAGCATGGGAGCGAGGGTGCCGTGGCTCGGGCCCTCGAACTCGTTCGACTGTTTGCGGATCCCGGGCCGAGCTTCGCCACGTTTCGGAGCGTCGATCGCGGGGAGGTTCCAGAGCCTGCCCGGACCCTCCTCGATCACACCCGCCACATGACGGTGGCGATGGAGGCCCATTACGGAGCCCCGCTCGGGCTCCGAGTTGTCGCCAGGGCCCGCGATCTGGGGGCCACCGACGGCCACAATCCCTGGTATGCGAGGGAGATTCTTCTCCTGTCGCCCGAAGGGGCCCTCGTGCAATACGGCATCGTCCGCATCAATTTGTCCCATGTCGATCAGGCGACGGCGGTGGCGATCCGGGCTGGCAGGATTCCCCTTGGTCGGGTGCTCATCAATGCCGGGCTCCTCCGGGAAGTCCACGATGTGAGTCTGCTTGAAGTCCGACCGGGCCCTCGATTGGCGTCCCTGTTCGGGGGATTGCCCGTTCCCGGTGTGCCGTCGGCGCCAACGTACGGTCGCGTTGCCGAAATCTCGCTCGGAGGCCACCCAGCGGTGGAGCTCCTCGAAGTGGTCGTTCCCCCGACGGCAAGTTGAGCCCCCGAGGGCGGCCGCTGTCGTGTTGCCGCTGTCGAGGGCGACCTGGCAGCCGTGGGGCCCTCGTCATTCCACGGCGGTGGGCGATGTGGGGGGACGGTGGCAATCCAGGGCGCAATCGGGGGCTGGAAAGGTGGCGAACGGATTCAGGCTGTGTGCCCAAGGTGTTGCGCAAACAGTGTTTGCGCTGACTGCATCGATATTGACTCAATGCGCAAGATGGCGTTAGAGTTGCCCACAGGTAAGGACGGTAAGCAGG
>CAJAYZ010000587.1 GCA_903949225.1 uncultured Planctomycetaceae bacterium | reverse complement strand
GTGACCGACATGTCGCCGTCCTTGCCCGGCTCGTAGCGCCAGCCGCCGTTGGGCCCCTGCGCCGCCAGGCAGTAGGCCAGCGCCCGCTCGGCCGGCTCGGTGAGCTCCGGATCTCGCGTCATCCCGTAGAGCTCGCACAGCGCGATCGTCGCTTGCGCATGCGAATAGTGCTCGTGCTGCGCCGGAAGCCCGCCGACATCGAACGTGCCGTCGCGCTGCTGGGCCGCGAGGAGCCGCTTCCAGCCCCTCGCGACCACGGCCTGATGCTCCCCCCCCTGATGCGTCTGGCCGGCTCCCTGGAGCGCGAGCAGCGCCATCGCCGTGGCGGCGAGCCGGTTCTCCTGCGATCCGCCGTTTTGATACGGCCCCTGCATGCTCCACAGGCCGTCCTTTTGCTGCTGCCGCACGATCCACTCAAGCGCCGCTGTGACGGCCGCCTCGGTGGCATCACTCCCGCCATTGGCCCCGAGGAATCCGTCGCGCCGCCCCGGCTCGCGGCCCGACAGCGCTACGCGGATCCCAGGCACCGCCGCCGCCGGCACCTCGGCCTGGCGGGTCGGCTCGTTCGCCTCGGGCTCACGCGTCGGCTCCTCCGGTGGCGTCGTCGCCACCGCCTCGGCCGGCTCGTTTGGCGCCTCCTCGACCGGGGGCGTCTCCTCACCCGGCACCTCGACGATCGCCTCCTCGGTGCCGGGGCTGCCGGGAGCGCCATCGGTGGTGCCGAAGCCGAGTTCGAGGGAAAACTTCTCCCGTTCGGGGAGCCGCACGATCCAGATCGCCAGGGCAACGAGGAGGAGCGTGTGGATCGCAAGGCTCGTGGTCCAGGCGGGGCTGGCCCTGAGAATGACGAGCAGCTGGTCGCGGACGAGTTGCCAGGCCGTCGGCTCCTCCGCATCGCCGGAACTGTCCGGCTGCGACCCGCCCCCCTTTCCGCTGTCACGGGCACCCGTGCGAACGACGATCGCCGCGGGGACGGCGGGGGCCGGCGGCTCGGCGCGGGTCGCCCAGGGGACGCTCCCCACGATCGTGCCATCAGCCGCGGCGGGCGCGGGTGCGTGCGGGGGCCCGGCGGGGGGCCGTTTCGGCGTGCCGGGGTCGCCTGGGGTCATTGGGGTTGAGCGATGGGCAGGTGAAGCGGCGGAGCAGAGCACCCTTTTATTTCGTCTCCGGGCCGAAAGCGGCAATCCCGGGGGAGTCGGCAAAGTGTTCCGGGAGGCGGCTTGTGGGGGAAGTGACGGTCGAAACGGCTCCCACTTCACTTCGGCGTTCCACACCGGTATGATTCGATCGTTGTCGGGAGGTCCTCCTGCCGATGACACCTTCTCCAGACGCTCGGAGCCCAAGCCGAGCGGTTGGAAAAGTCAAAAAACGTCGCGGGGTGGAGCAGCCCGGTAGCTCGCGAGGCTCATAACCTCGAGGTCACAGGTTCGAATCCTGTCCCCGCCACTTGCCGGTTTTCACGACCGGCTCAATTCCCGAAGAACCCGCTGCAACCCGTGTGGTAGCAGCGGGTTCTGTCGTTTGGTGCCTCTCCCTGCGAATCCCTGCGGGAACCTGCTGCGCCGTAATTTGCGCCTTGAGTGCGCCGGAATTTGCGCCGCCGGATTGATCGGCCCCACCCCCGGCCACGACATCCTCAAAGTGATG
>CAJAYZ010000586.1 GCA_903949225.1 uncultured Planctomycetaceae bacterium | reverse complement strand
CTCCGGGCTGCGCTCACCGGCGAGGCCGGCTTCGGGGGCACGGGCGACCCCTCGCGAGGAGCCTTCGTTGGGCTCGGGGCAGCGGAGGCGTCATGGGGCAGCGGAGGCGCTGCTGTTGGTCGTCGTGGCGGCTTGCCCTCAGGCCCGCTGCTTGCTCCGCGGCGACTGCACCTCGCGGGGATCGAACGTGATTCCGAGGTCGTTGTCACGGCAGTCGGGGCAGTAGGTGTCGTCGATCGGGCTTGCGCCTCCATCAACAAAGACCGATCCGTCAGCCATCCAACGCACCCATTCGACCGTCTCCACATCGCGGCTTCCGCATTGCAGGCAGTAGGGGCGGGGATCTTTCGTGCTGATGCCGTCTGGAAGCGAGGCATCCGCAGGGAGGAGCGCCACAATCGTGGCGCCGGGGAGCCTGGAAAAGGGCGAGCGGCGGGCCAGAGCCTTGCTCGCGAACGGGCCGACGAGGCGAAGGTCGTATTCCGTGCAGCCGGTGCGAACCACGTAAGCGGTGCCCATGAGCCGAATTCTCCCTCGAGAGCTTCGTGATGGGCACGCAGACGCTGGTCACCAGAGCCCGCCGCTATGCCCGCATCCAAACCCAATGGATACAGCATAGTGCACAAGCGTTCATTCATCAAGGGGCGAGGCTGTGGCGGTGCCATCAAGCCCTGTGGCCGGTCGCTCCGCTCGTCGCCTACCAGCCGCGGGACGGTGCGGAGCGGCTGTCGTGGAAGGAGACTGCTGTCGAGGGTCTCAATGGCAAAGGGAAATTGACCACCAAAAAAGCGTTCGGTTTAAAGAAGTACGCCAGTCTTCGGATGGACCGATCGAAGCGGCGGCAGATCGGCCTGGTGGCGTGTTATATCGATTTCGGTCCGGGACGAATGGGTCCGGCCACGGGCCCGGCTGGATTATTCTGGGGCACGGTCGGAAGCGACCGGCTGGCATTGGATGCCGGGGGGGAACGCAGAAATGTTGCGACGGAGACCCCCTCGTTGGATCCCCCCAGTCTCACCTCCGCTTCGGTGGACAGTACTCCTCGCCTGTTCAGCCACTCAACGAAAAGGCTGAGCTGTTGCTTCGTCGGATGGTAGTGACCGCTGTTGGAATTCACCATAGTAACCTTGCCAGCTTCGTTCACGGCGATCATGCCGGCGCACCGCACCTTCTGGCCGGCCGTGAATGATGAATGGTGCACACTGTCTGGGTTGTGACGGCCCGCCAGGAGCTCCCCACTCCCTGTCCATACGTAAGCATAGGTATGGAATGGTGCGTCTGTGTATTTCCCTTCGCCGTCTAGCGTATTGAAAAGCGTAGTGCTCAAGCCTTCTAAATCCAATTCATACAGGGCGCCGCCTCCCCCGAAGCACAGCCAATGCCACCACTTGCCTCCGGGGTCCGTCAGGGTGTCTCGATACCTCACTGATTTCGTATCATTTGCCCCCCAATCACGATAGCCCCAGCTGTGGCGTCGACCACCGCCTACCGTCAGGGGATGATCCTCGAGCCAGACGAAAAAAGGCGTCGCTGGAGCGTCAATGGTGGTGATATTAATGGCTCCGAGATTACCGTCTTTGTCCTTTATCGATCCAATCCATTCGCCGAAGGCGGTGACCATCGGGCTAGTGTTAAAGTTTTCGATCATCCCGTCCGCTTTGACGTGCATCTCGAAGCTGCGGTTGTAGGGATCCAGTTTTTCCATGCGGCACCCGACCTGGAGGTGTTGAAACGCATCGACGTTGTGACGGGTGTCGGTGATGTATTGAAGCATTTCTGTCGGGTTACCCCACTCCGTGTCGCAGAACTTCTGAATCTCCTCAATGTAGGCTGCCTTCCGCAACGCCCGCTTACCGATCGACCAGACATACGCGTCCATCGATGTGAAATTGTCTTCAGCGGGCGGCGTGGTAATGACAGCTCTGTTGATATTGTACTTGTCGACGTATTGGGCCGCATCGAAGTAAATGCTCCGCAGGAGATTGATGCGACGCGGAAAATTCTGAGAGTCATTCTTCTTGACGGCGTGGTAATCCTGCAGTGTGCTCGTAATCCGTTCGATCTGCTGGGGGAGCACCCCCCCTGTTTTGAACACGGATCGCATCCAGCGACCGACCGTTGCCGATGAAGATCCCAGGGCTCCGGACCGGTATCGACCGACCAATTCATTCCAGAAGTCAAGCGGATAGACGTCGCGCCACGGGTTCGACATGATTCATCCTATCGTGAATAATTGGGCAGTAGTCGCGAGCCATCGGCGGCTGATCATCAGCCGGTCAGAGACTCAAGAAACGACTTGGGCCACGGGCAGTTAGGGCCGCAAGACTCGGAAAACGCTGCAAAAGCGATGCACTCAAGCGCATGAAGTGCTGCTCTCGGAAAGAGAAAGACGGACCGGGGTCCACACACGACGAGCAGCCGAAAAAGTTTCGGCGTGACTGGCGATTCGGTACGACTGAAAGCGCGCAGTGTTCAATCATCGATCGGACTCGGCTCAGACATCGCTTCGCACGCGAAGCGATGGCAACTCGTCTTCCGAGGTCAGAGGTCAGGGCATGCGTGTGCGGGATCAACCCGCCGTTCCCCGCCGATGACCACCGCACTCTATCAGGTTGTCGGGGAGTGACAGTCTGGAATTGTCAGCCCCGGCCCCACGCGGTATGCCTCCCTCCCCTGTCGGCAACCACCGCGCCGAACAGCCCTTTTCGGCTCGTGTATCGGAGAACGGGAAGGCGGGGAGGAGCGAGGCGGGCTTGGGCGGGAGCAGGGACTTTCCTCGGGGGCGGGCTCACGCTTTCCTGACCCGTGCGGCATAGCTTTGGTGAGCGGTGCTCAGGAAGCCTTCCTGTCCCCGAGAGATCAAGGCTTTCTTCTCCCCGCCGGGCCCCCCTCGACGTTCGTCCGGGGGGTAGGCCGGGGGTACCGCGGCAACCTTTCCGCTTCCGGACCGTTTGTTTGCTTGGACGGTTTGTTTGCTTGGACGGTTTGTTTGCTGGGACCGTTTGTTCGCTTGGATGATGGGAATCGCTCTACTCAAGGGCCGTCGGATGACACACGGGCGCGGGTTGGCAATGGTGCGGGTGCTGCTGGCCGCTGCGGTCTTCCTGACAGTGGCCCTCGATGCCGCGGCGGAAACGCCCGTGGCCCGAGCCGACTCCTGGCAGGCCGATCTCGACGCCGGTCGCCGCCACTGGGCGTTTCAGAAACCGGCGGCGCCGACCGTTCCGGAGGTTGCCGACGCCGATTGGCCGGCGGGTGACATCGACCGCTTCCTCCTCGCGGAGATGGAGAAGGCCGGCGTGAAGCCGGTGGCCGACGCCGACCGGGAGGCGCTCCTCCGCCGGGTGATGTTCGACCTCACGGGGCTGCCGCCGACGACCGAGGAGATCCACGATTTTCGGGAGGACACGTCGCCCGGGGCATTCGAACGCGTGGTCGATCGCTGTCTCGCCTCGCCGCGCTTCGGCGAGCGCCAGGCCCGACACTGGCTCGACGTCGCCCGCTACGCCGAATCGAGCGGCAAGGAGACGAATCTCCCCTATCCCCATGCCTGGCGCTACCGCGACTGGGTGATCGCGGCCT
>CAJAYZ010000585.1 GCA_903949225.1 uncultured Planctomycetaceae bacterium | reverse complement strand
TGGAACACGATCGGCTGGTTGGGGATCTGCTTCAGCTCGACGACGATGCTGCCGGTGACCTCGGCGATGGTCGTGACGAGGCCACTCGGCCCATCGGGCACGTTCGTGCCGTCGTTGCCCCCGCCGCTGACCAGCAGGAAGCATTTGTCGGTCTTGAGCGTCTCCGGCCGCGCGATGATCAGCCAGTGCTCCCACTTCTGTCGGCTGACCTCGTCGGGAGCCCGCCACGACTGGCTGGTGAGCTTGATGACGATCGTCGTCCCCGCCTTGCCGTCCCCCTTCACCACCTCCCAGCCGAAGGCTCCATCCTCGTCGTCGAGGTAGTCGTCGATTGGCAATTCCACCGTCGCTCCCGCCGGGGGAGCCGCGGTGGCCGGACGGCCAGCATGAAGCCCACCGAGGAGGGCGATCAGGAAGACGAGAACGAACGAGGCGCGCAGCGACATGGGGGAATCCAGAGTCCAGAGTTGGGGATGGGGGGCGGGCCAGGTCACTTCGTCGAGAGTTCGAACGGCGGGAGTTGCTTGGTTGTGCTCGTGACCTCTGCGGTGAGAGGCGTTCGATCGGGGGCCACGTACCGGCCGCCGAGGAGATCGGTCGCATCCTTCGAGACCCCACGTTGGAGATCCTCCGCGGTCGCACGCTGGGAAGGATCGGGCCACGAGGCCGTCACCTTGTAGCGGCCCAAGGCAATGCCCGGCTCCATGTTCGTGACGATCGTGAACGTGCCGGAAGCGTCGGCCGTTCCCGTGGCCGTGGCCGCTCTGCCCCCTTCCGGATAGAAGAGAAGGACGGCACCGTCGGCCGGCTTGCCATCGACATTCACGCTTCCGGTGACCTTGGGGAGATTGTTCCCCTTGGTCCCGCCGCAGCCGGAGGCGACCGGGGTGAGCATTGCCATCACGAGGAGAAGCCGGACAGGGAGGCGGGCTCGATGCATGGTGGAGCTCCGGTGGTCGGGGAGGTGGGGAGGTGGGCGCGAGGGCCAGGGAGGCCGGTCATGACAGACGTCGGAAGCGGCTCCCCGACATGCAGGGAGCCCTGCCGGTCGGCGAAGCGACCGGCAGGGCCCGCGCTGAGCGAATCGACGAATCCGTCACTGCGAATTGTCGAGGGATTCACCGCCATCCCGGCTCACGAGGGCGGCGAAAACGAAGGTGTCGACGTCCTGCTGGAGAAACCCGACCGACGCGTCGCCGCGCACGATCGACACACCGCCCGGGTGGAAGGCGTACGGGTTGTCGTCATTGAGGATGTTGATCACCCCACACCCGGCGGCTCGGGGATCAGCGGGATTGGCCCCACTCAGGCCGCGCGTGTGGCGGGCGACGTTCCAGTCGCCGTAGAACGAGTTGAGCACCAGATTTCCACCGAGGGCCGACGCCTGGAGGGGTTGCCCTCGATAAAACCTCTGCTGCTTGCCAGCTTCCTCGATGAAGCAGATCGTCTTCGATAGGCCGTCGATGACCTGCGAGTACTTGACCCACCGGTTGGTGACGATGTTCTCGGCGCCGAGCATGCCGTTGTGGGTGGTCGTGGCCGGCAAGCCGACGCACGTGGCGAGCGAGCTGTGGAGCCCACGGATCGGCACGTAGTCGGTGCGCGGCATCACAAACGGCTGGGTCACGCCGAGCGCGGCAAAGTAGGGCTGGTAGTCCGATGGCACGTTCGGCGTGGACGGGCAGATGAACGCAGGCACGGTGGCGAGGGCGCCGGGCTGTTGCTGACCGCCCGGCCAGGGCGGCGGCAGGTTGAGCGGATCGAGGAGCGGCCGCTTGTGGTTGAACATGTTGTAGATCGTGCCCCCTTCCATGTAGGGCAGGATCTGTCCGAGCACGCCGAACGGCTTCCGCGCGTCGGCGGTGGCGTTGAAATAGGGGCTGGGCGGGCTCATCGCCGCCCCTTCGGCGGTCGTGAACTCCTGGCCCCACGCAGGGACATTCTTCCTGGCCCCCTCGTGGTTGGCCAGCGCCAGTCCGAGTTGCTTGAGATTGTTGGAACAGGCACTTCGCCGGGCCGCTTCACGCGCCGCCTGGACGGCCGGGAGGAGGAGGCCGACGAGCGTGCCGATGATGGCGATGACCACGAGCAATTCGACCAGCGTGAAGCCGGCCTTGTACGGTCCTTGGGACCAAGACACTCGCATGAGAGACTCCTCGGAGAGAGAGGAAGCGACTGGGCGATAAGGGAATGAAAAGACGCATCGACAGAAGAGATCGTCGGGGCGATCGGTCCAGACCGGTGGCATCTCCCCCCGGCCCGGCAATCGATTCCCCCAGGAGAATTATAAAGGCCTCTGGAAAAGCCCACAAGGAATGTTTTGGCCCGGCGACCGGCGGCTCTGGCGTGAGCCTAGTCGCCCGATGTGTCCGTTCCGTGTGCCCGGAGGAAGCCTTGGGAACCTCGGGTAACCTCGAGGCCAATCACTCGTAGATCGGGCAGAAGGTTCCGAAGGCCGCTTCGCAGAACACTCCCGGATCGTTGAACCGCTGCCCCCGGTCGAGGGCAGAAATCGCCGCCATCTGATCCCCGGTGAGGGTGAAGCCGAAGAGGTCGAGGTTTTCCTTCAGCCGCTCGCGGCGGGAAGTCTTGGGGATCACCGAGGTCCCACGCTGCACCCCCCAGCGGAGGAGGACCTGGGCCGGGGTTCGTCCGCAGGCACTGGCGGTGTCGCGGATGAGGGGATGGTCGAGGAGCGACTCCTCGGGCTGGGCCATGCCGAGGGGGACGTACGACGGGGCGCCCAGCGGAGAGAAGGCGGTCACGGCGATTCCCTGTTCCCGGCAGAAGCGGAGGAGCTTCTCCTGAGCGAGGAGCGGGTGGAGCTCCACCTGAAGGACGGCCGGTGGGATCCGCGCCCCGGCGAGGAGATCGCGGAGGAGCGCCGTTGAGTAATTGCAGACGCCGATACGGCGCACGATTCCGGCCCAGACGAGTTCTTCAAGAGCCCCCCACGTCTCCGCCAGCGGGACGTTGACCGTCTCCATCCGCGGCCGGGATACCGTCGGGTCGTGAATCCAGCCAGGGGGATAGCGTTCTTCGAACGGCACGAACCGCTGGGCGATCGGGAAATGAACGAGGTAGAGATCGAGGTAGTCGAGGCCGAGGTCGCGGAGGCTGCGTTCCGCGGCGGCGCGGACATGCCGCGGATCGTGGTAGGTGTTCCAGAGCTTCGATGTCACCCACAGATCCTCGCGGCGGCAGACGCCGGCGGCGAGGCTCGAGCGAATCCCCACGCCGGCCTCGACCTCGTTGCCGTAGTCGCAGGCCGAATCGAGATGCCGGTAGCCGACGCGCAGCGCCTCCTCAACCATTCCGGCGGTGTCGGCCCGGTCGATCTTCCAGAGGCCGAGCCCCACGGCGGGGGGCGAGCTCTTTGGGGTCACGGGGAGCTTGGGAATGGCAGATGGCATGACGACCTCGGCGGGGCGTGGACGGCGAAATGTCCCCTCACAATAGCAGGCCGGGAATGCGGCGCGCGGAGGGGGAGCAGGCACCGCCGGCATCAGTCGGCGCGAGGGCCAGAGGGATCGGTGGCGGCGGCACCGGCTTGATCTGGCCGCGCCATCGCTTTGCACTGGGGGGACGCTTGCCGCCGCGCGGGGTCGCCCGAAGAACCATCAGGCCGGCCAGGAGGGAGAGCCCGAGGACGATCCAGAAGCGGAGTGGCATGAGGTGAGGGCAGCGGGGCGAGGATGCCCCGGTCCGGGTGTGCAATTGCGGAGTACACACCCGGACCGTTGGGGCACCCTTCTGGGGCTCGTGGCGACGGGGGCTTTCCCCGCCGCGCGTCTTGGAAGAGACCGGGCCGCATCCCGATCTTGCTTGGACAATCTCCTGATCAGGTGAGGTGGTAGGCCGACTCCCCGTGTTCGGCGTAGTCGAGGCCTTCGGCTTGAGCCTGGTGGCTGACGGTGAACCCGATCGTCTTGTGGATCAGGAACCCGAGCACGAGCGTGCAGAGGAAGGCGTAGCCGCCGGCCCAGAGCAGGCCCTGCGCCTGGATCAGGACCTGGTCGATGCCTCCCACGGCCGGCCGGATGCAGAACAGGCCGACGAGGAGGGCGCCGAGGGCTCCCCCCACACCGTGGACGCCGACGACATCGAGCGAGTCGTCATAGCCGAGCATCGGCTTGGCTTGGACCGCCAGAAAGCAGACGACCCCACTGATGAGCCCGATGAGGAGGGCACTGAACGGGCTGACGTGCCCGGCACAGGGGGTGATCGCCACGAGCCCCGCCACCATGCCGGAGGCGAAGCCGAGGGACGACGGCTTGCCGACCTTGAGCCACTCAGCCAACACCCACGCCCCGGAGGCAGCGCTGCCGGCGATCGCGGTCGTGGCGAAGGCGAGCACCGCGACGCCGCCGGCCACCGGGAGGAAGTCCTTGCCGACAGCAATTGCCGACCCGGCATTGAAGCCGAACCAGCCGACCATGAGCATGGCAGCCCCCATGAGCGTCCAGCCGACACTGTGGGGCACGAACTGGCCGCCCGGATAGCCACGCCGCTTCGGCAGGATGAGCAGGAGAGCCAGCGCCGACACGCCCGCGAGGACGTGGACGACGGTGCCGCCGGCAAAGTCGAGCACGCCCTTCTGAAACAGCCAGCCGTTGACGTTCCACACCCAGTGGCAGACCGGGTTGTAAACGATCGTCGCCCACAGAACCGTGAACAGACACCAGGCACTGAACTTCACCCGTTCGGCGATCGCTCCCACGATGAGGGCCGGCGTGATGATCGCGAACATCATCTGATACATGGCGAAGAGGAGTTCCGGCACACCGTTCGGTGCGGCTTCGACCGTATCGCCGCTGGTCACGATCCGCTCGTAAGCGTTCGCGCCGTCGACGCTCAGTTCGGCGAACGAGCTGAGGAAGACGAGCCCCGGATCCCAGCCGAGGTAGCTGTGCTTCGGAAGCTCCTTGCCGTCGGGGCCGACACCGGCATCGAGGGCGATGGCCGAGGGAACGGCGAAGGCCATGTTGTAGCCGTAGGCCACCCACTCGATCGCGACGATCGGGATGCAGATCATCACGAGCATGAACATGTTGAGGACGTTCTTGGCCTGCACCATGCCGCCGTAGAAGAGGGCAAGGCCAGGCATCATGAAGAACACGAGTGCGGCGCTGACGAGAATCCAGGCGGTCGACCCGGTGTCGTAGGTGCCCCTCAGATGGGCCGCGGATGGGGACTGGGCCAGAGACGCGGCAGGCGCGGCAGCAGTTTGGGGTTGAGCCATGGCGACGGGCGGTTCCTCGACGGCGACCTGAGCCCAAGTGCCTTGGCAACAGACGAACAGACAGACGGTCGCGATGACCGCCGCCAGCGACAGACGGAACATGAAAACTCCTCTCGAGTGAAGACCCCGACGCCCGAGGGCGCTGCGGGGCTGGACAGGGGCCGATGCGAAGGTCAGGAAACGATCGCACGTCCCCCGCAACGCGGGAGAGGGAACGCGACAGCGCCGTAGGGCGCCGCCAGACTCGGATCACACATCGCTCGACACCAGAAGGGTGCATCAGGGCGCCACAGGGGCCACCTCCGAGTGGCCTGATCCATGGCAGCCGGTCGACGGACCGGCCAGCGATTGCACAATGCAACCTCCGTGCCACAACGCAGCCGATCCTGAAAGTGCCGGAGTCGGCCGGCGAAAGTGAGCTTTTTTCAGCCGATTCGCCGGTTTTCAGCCCCCCGCTCTCCGTGGGGCCGGATGGCCTGGGGCGCCTCCGTGCCGCACGTTTTGCTGGCACGGAGTGCCGCGCGGGCGGGCAGCCAGGGCGGGCAGCCAGGGCGGGCAGCCAGGGGGGGCAGCCAGGGGGGGGAGAGTCGGCGTCAGCCGGGGCAGAGTGCGAGGACGCGGAGGGGGCTGCCTGATCCCTCGCGGATCTTGAGCGGCGCCGCGACAAACATCGCCCCGGTGGGGGGAAGGAGGTCAAGGTTGCAGAGGCACTGGAGCCCGTAGCGGCCCGCACCGTGCATCAGGGTGTGGCAGGGATAGGGGAGTGGCCAGCGCCAGGCCTGACCGGCATCGGTGTTGATCGTCTCGGCGGCGAACCCGAGCACGTCGCGCTCCCCGATCAGCCACTCCACCGTCTCCTGCGTCGGCCCCGGCGTGTGGGCGCCGTCGTCCTTCATGTTCACAAACGACGCCGGATCGGAGAGCCGCTTCGACCAATCGGTGCGGAGAGCGACCCACGCCCCCGCCGGGATGCGGCCGTGACGCCCCTCCCAGGTGTGGAGGAAGTCGACGGTGAGCAGCCAGTCGGCGTCGCTGGCGACCTGGGCGCTGGCGTCGATGACCACGGCCGGTGCGATGAGCCTCCCGACGTCGATCGTGTCGACGGTGTTGCGGGGGAGATCCCGGCCGGTGACCCAGTGGGCGGGGGCGTCGAAGTGGGTGCCAACGTGCTCGCCGCAGGAGAAGTTGTTCCAGTACCACCCCGGCCCCGCCTCGTCGTACCGGGAGATAGTCTCGATCCGGAAGGGACGCGCTTGTCCGTAGGGGGCCGGCAGAACGAGGGTGGGGAAGTCCTCCGACAGCACCTGCGTGAGGTCGACGACGCGGATTGAGCCCGCCGCGAGCGCGGCCCCGAAGTCAGCCAGGATCTTCGACATGCACGCACTCCTCGAGGCCCAACAATGACTGCTCTCGTTCCTCCCCGCAGCGCTGCGGGGAAGCGGCACCGGGCCACATGTCAGAGAAACTTCGCGAAGGGGTGGAAGCGGAAGCGGTTCCCGGGGTCGACACGTTTTTTCTGCTCGCGGACCATCTCCGCCATCGCCTCCGAGCCGAAGATGAGTGCGGGCGAGATGCATAAGCCCGGGTCGTCCGGCTGGGAGTGCGTCCCGCTGAAGTCGACGGCGAGTCCCTCCACCCCCCGGGCCTTCTCGATGACGCTTCGGGTCATGTCGGCGATCTCCCGCCGCTCGGCCGGCGTCTTGTCCTTCGCGTCGTACATCGTGATCAGATCGACGAAGAAACGGTGATGGCAGTTGCCGCTCGGGAGGGGCCGCTTCGCCATCGCCGCTCCGCCGAGCGTGCGAATCTCCACGATCGAGAAGGGCGCCTCGTCGAGCGGCGCTCCCGCGACGACCGTGTCGCAGAGAAAATCGAGGATCGTATCGTCAGGCGGCCCCTCGGTGCCCATGCAGTGCTGCAGCATGGCCAGCGGGCTCCCCTTCATGGCGTTGATGACCGGCCAGAGGGCGGCTGCCGTCTCATACCAGGAACTCAAATGCGACGAGGCCACGACCGGGAGCTTCAGCCGCGCGGCGAGAGCCTCGAGCGGCGCGACGAACTCCGCCATGCTCCCCCGGAAGGTGTCGTAAAACACGAACGTCGCCACGAGGGCCTTGGTGCCTGTGACCACCAATTCCATCGCCACCCCTTCGTCGGGGAGGACACGCTCAGCTTGGAAGCGGAGCGCCTCGCGCGCGAAGGCCACCGCCTGATCTCGGCTCTCAAAGGCAATGACCCGTTGCTCGGCCCCCCGGACGACGCTCTCGGGCTCCATGTCGAGGGTTAGATCGACGACGATGCCCAAGGCGCTGCCGGCCCCGAGCATCGCCGTGAACAGCTCGTCTTCGGGGGTGAGCACGCGGATCTCGCCCGCCGCCGTCACCACCGTGAGCTTCGTCACCCGCTGCCCGAGCAGCCCGAGCCGGCGCGAGAAGTAGCCGCTCAAGCCACCGTTGACGACATACCCGACAACTCCGACCCCCGGCCCCGTGCCCACCGGCAACGCGCCCCTTCGCTCCTTCACCGCCTCGACGAGCTCGCGGAACACGACGCCCCCACCGACCGTCACGAGCGACCGCCCTCCCTCGGCATGAAACTCGATCGACTTCAGATGGGCCATGTCGAGGATCACCGCGCCGTCGCTTGAGACGGCGGCGGCATTCGACGACTCGTGTCCGCCGCACACGCTCCCCACCGGGGTTTCTGCTGGCAGGAAACGAACCAGGTCGGCGATCTCCTCGGCCGAGCGGGGAAGGAAGATCTCCCGGGCCTTGGTTACGACAGGCCCGGCGCTGTCGGCCCCCAGGAGCCTGTTGCCACTCACGCACGACGCGCGCTCGGCGAGATAGGAGCCCTTCTCGGTGATCTGCTCGATCGCAGCGAAGGCCCGTTCGCTCCCGGCGCCTAGCAGGACTGTTCCAGCAACAAGCCCGACGCCGCCGACGGCCGCCTGCTTCAACACCGATCGACGGGACAGGTCGTCCTGGTTCTCTGCTGACACTGGTGCACGCTCCTCGAAGGGAATCAGGCCTTCTCCCTCACTGGCAGTGAGTCACGACAAATCCTGCGTCAGCACGATTCGATAGCGTGCCTTGCCAGACCGAAGATGCTCGATCGCCTCATTGGCCTTGCTCATCGGAAATGTCTCGCAGACGGCATTGATGTCATGCCGCGCGCAGAACTCGAGCATGTCGGCGGTGGTCGCCGGGCTGCCCAAGGGGGAGCCGGAGACGGTCTTCTGCCCCACCATGAGCGGGAAGGCCGCGATCTCGAGTGGCTCGAGGACGGCACCGACGACGTGGAGGTGACCGCGGGGCCGGAGGGCTCCGAGATAGGCCTGCCAGTTGAGCTTCACGTTGACGGTCACCAGGATGAAGTCGAGCGTGCCGGCAATGGTTGCCAGCTGGGCGTCGTCGGTGCTGCTCATGGTGTGGTGCGCACCGAGATCCTTGGCCTCAGCCGCCTTCGATTCGGAGCTGGTGAAGGCGGTCACCTCGCAGCCCCACTTGTTCAAAAACTGCAGCGCCATGTGCCCAAGGCCACCGATCCCGATCACACCGACACGGTCGGTGGGCTTGATGCCGAGCTGGATCATCGGATTGAACACGGTGATGCCACCGCAGAACAGCGGCCCCGACCGGGTGAAGTCGAGGGCGTCGGGCAGGGGAATGGCCCACGACCAGTGCGAGCGGACACGCTGCGCGAAGCCGCCGTGCCTGCCGACGATCGTCTGCTCGATGCCGCTGCACAGGTTGTGATCGCCGCGCATGCAGTTGCGACACGACATGCACGAGCCGCTGAACCATCCCAGGCCCACGCGTTGGCCGACCTTGAGCCCCTTGGCCTGTGGTCCGAGGGCCGCAACCGTGCCGACGACCTCATGGCCCGGCACGAGCGGGTACTGGCTCATGCCCCAGTCGTTGTCGAGCATCGACAGATCGCTGTGGCAAATCCCGCACGCGGCCACGTCGATCTCAACGTGCTCATCGCCGAGGGGCCCAAGATCGATCCCCACCGTGGCAAGCTTGCCCTTGGGTTGCGTGGCTGCAAGGGCGATGGTTGACACAGGAAATGCTCCGGGAGGGAAAGGCGATCCCTGAGGATAGCAGGCTGTGGATAACCTGCCCCGCAGCCGGGCCTATCGGGGATGGCTCTCCCACGGACAGCTAACCAAAGGCGTGCTCGAGCTCAGCGAGCACCGCTTGCTCGGTGGGCGAGACCTTCTCGCCGAAGCCGAGGAGGCCGCCGCTGGCCCGGGCGACGTCGCCGGCCCGTTCCAAGATCTCGCGCCGCAAGGTTTCAAAGTCTTCGCTGGCCATCGTCTCGCGCAATTGCTTGATGGAGTCCTGCCACGCCGCGACGACTTCGGGCCCGGGACGGCGCTTCAGCCAATGCTCCAAGAGGGGATAACGGCCGTTGTGGGGCTCGATGCCGGCGGCCTGGGCCATGGCCACGATGCGATCCCGTTCCTCGACGGCCACCTCGCCGTCGGCCCAGGCCACCCAGACCAGCGGCACCATCCCCAAAGCCGCCAGGCTTTCAGCCGTGATCCCCAACCCCAGCAATCGATCGAGGAGGGCTTCGTCACGGATGTCTGAAACATGCTTGAGTTGCTGGCGGCGCTCGAGCTGATCGAGGCGGTCACGAAACGCCTCCATGAGGTGCTTATCGCGATTGTAAAACACCGCATCGATCAGAATGCTCTGCTGGCTACGCGAGGGGGTGGGCATCGAGTTCTCCTTTGGATCAACCGTTGAATCAACAGGCTTGTGTCGTAAAGCTCCGCCCCATCGGCCGCCGCCCCGGCTCGTCGAAACGGCGGGGGCCGGTACGTGTGGCTTGCGGACCATGCGTCCGCGGCGCCTCGTGCGGTCGGGCCAGCACCGTACCCACGGCCTGCTAGCGTTCCTTTCCCAGCACCCGCGGCGGTGTGCCTGGGGCGGGGCGAGGATCAGACGGAGGTGCCACAGGGCCGCGACGCGCGCTGCCGGTGGCGAATGAGCTGACGGGCGACATTCACGCCTATCCGGTCGGTGCAGCGATCAACCGCGACTTCCCAACCGCTGTCGACGACCATCGCCGCAACGACGCCAGCGCCGTCGATGTGGGCGAGGATTCGCACCGACTTGTCGATGCCCCCCTTGGGGCCGTTGAGACTCTTAAGAAACACCACGACGTGGTCGACGCGGCCGTCGAATCGGGAGAGCGCGAGCCGCAGACGGCGGTCGATCCGATCTTTCAGTCCTTCCGATGCATGGACAGCCGCGGCCTTCAATTCCCACTTCATGGTCAGAATCTCCGAGGGCGTTGAGAGCGGTTCCAAGGGCATGGGCCACCCATGTCCTCGTCATTTCTACGCCTCGAACTGTTATCGGACCAATCGATCGGACGTGTCTCTCGCATCGAAAAAACCGATCGTAGAAAGTCGGGTAGCGATCCAATGGTCCGCTGCTCGGGGGCGAGGGTCTTACGGACGCCCAGCCAGGTGAAGGCGAGCCTGACGGCGGACAAAGTTGGAGGGGAGGCGGTTGGCGGAAGACGCCGGAGGGCATACCCCCATATCTATAGATAAGAAGAATAGAACAGAAAGAATAAAAGAATAAATGGAACCGGTTCGGTAGGAATGCTGATGAACCTCGGCAAAAACGCGGAGGTGCCTCGGCAGAAATGCGGAGGTTGGTGGGAGGCGTAGAGGCCGGCCGCGGGCGAGGCCGGGGCGCTCGCGCGGGACACCGGGGATCAATTCACCCCCGGCTCTCGCACCACTCTCCGCCCCCGACCACTGCCCACCTCCGCCCGCGAATACACGCCCGCCCGGTGCACCGCGAGGCGCCGATCGGAGGCCCGCCGACGGACTCTCGG
>CAJAYZ010000584.1 GCA_903949225.1 uncultured Planctomycetaceae bacterium | reverse complement strand
GTCGGCAGGCCCTCCCACCGGACGCTCGCCGGCAGGGCAGTGCCCGCGACGGGGCCAGAGATCTTCCGGTCACTCGCGGGGGATTCCTCGGCCGCCCGGCGCCCTGCGGGCTAAACTGCTCACTCTCAAAAACCCCTCGCGAGGAGTTGCCGTGAGCTGCTTGAAGTCGAGCGTTTTTTTCGTGGTGGCGGCGGTGGTCAGCCTCGTGGGAATCGGCCTGGCGGCGGCGCCGGCCACCGCCCAGGGCCTCGCCGAGACGCTCCTTGCCGAGCCACGCGATCGGCTCCTCTCTGACGTGGCGACCAGTGGCGACGCCCGTCGCGGCGCCCTCGTCTTCCACGCCGCGCATCTGGCCTGTCTCAAGTGCCATGTCGCCGGGGCAGGGCAAGCCTCCCTCGGGCCAAACTTGGCGAAAATGCCTGAAGGGGTGGAGGGAGCAGCGCTCCGCAGCCATCTCGTCGAATCGCTCCTCGAGCCCTCGAAGGTCGTGCGCCCGGAGTATCGGGGCGTGACGGTCGTCGATCAGCACGGCCGGAGTGCTACTGGGGCGGTCGTTCGCGAGACCGCGACGGAGCTTGTGCTGCGCGACGCTGCCGCCCCGGGCAGCGAGCTCGTCATCGATAAGGCCACGATCGACGAGCGCAGCGACTTGGCCGTGTCACTGATGCCGGCCGGGCTTGCCAACCTGCTGACGGGCCGCGGGCAGTTTTTGGATCTGGTGTCGTACCTCGAAGCAGTGGCAAGCGGGGGCGCGGACGCGGCAGCAGCGCTCGAGCCCGATCCGGCGCTCCTCGCCCGGTCGGCGCCGCCGGCCTACGAGCAGGAGATCGATCATGCCGGGTTTGTTGCCGAGTGGAGCGACCCGGAGGCAGCGACCATCGCGCTCGAGCGCGGCGCGGCGATCTACGGCCGCGTCTGCGCGAATTGCCACGGCACCCTCGAAGCGCCGGGCTCACTCCCGACAGCCCCCCGGTTTGCCAGCCACACGTTCAAAAGTGGCGCCGATCCCCTGTCGCTCTACCGAACGCTCACCGTCGGCGCTGGCCAGATGGTGCCTCAAGGCTGGATGGTGCCGAGCCAGAAGTACGACGTCATCCACTACCTCCGCGAGACGTTTTTGAAGGGGCGCAACGACAAGGCCCACGTCGCGATCACCCCCGACTATCTCGCCGCCCTCCCCAAGGGAACCAGCCGCGGCCCGGCCCCGTCGGCGACCGATCCCTGGCGGCTCCACGACTACGGGCCGTTTCTCGCCGCCACGATCGAAGTCGGCCGCGACCAAGGGGGGATCGTGCGGAAGGGATTTTCAGTCCGGCTCGATCCGGGCGGGGAGGGGATCGGCCGCGGGCGGGCCTTTGCGATCCACGACCTCGACACGCTCCGCCTCGCCGCCGTCTGGACGGGCGACGGCTTCATCGACTGGGAGGGGATCAATTTCGACGGCCGCCACGGCGCCCATCCGCATACGGTCGGCGCCGTGGAATGGTTTCAGCCGGAGGGGCCCGGCTGGGCCGATCCCGCGACCTGCTCCTTCGATGATCCGCGCGGGCTCGGCCGCGACGGCCGCCCCTATGGCCCGATTCCCTGGGCCCGGATGCGGAGCGTCCATCATGCCGGTGACACGATCCTTCTCGACTACCGGGTCGGCGATGCTCCGATCCTAGAATCGGTGCGGCTCGAGCCGGTGTCGGTGGCGGCAGCCGACGGCAACGCGCTGCCGGTGTTCACCCGATCGTTTTCATTCGGCCCCCGCTCGACGCCCCTCGCGGCGCGGCTCGCCCCCGACACCATCGCGGCGGCGCTCGTCGCGCCGGTGAACGGCCGCGGGCCGATCACTGAGGCCCGACTCTCGGCCCGCGACGGCTCCATGGTCCTCGACATCCCGGCCGGCGACGGTTCGCTCGATCTGACGGTGGCGCTGTCAGCCGGCCCGGCGGCCGGGCTCGCCCTCGCGATCGACGCGATGCCGCCGATCGAGCCAGCCTTCACGACCGTCGGCCAGCCGTCGCGGCCGCTTTGGCCGCAGCTGCTCGAGACGCGGATCGAGCGGGGCGACGACGATGATCCGCTCGCGGTCGATCGTCTCGTTCCCCCAAATACAAACCCCTGGAACGCGCAGCTGCGGCTCTCCGGCCTCGATTTCCTCGGGCGCGACGGCGACACGGCCGCCGTCTCCACCTGGGATGGCGATGTCTGGCGGGTGTCGGGGCTGCTCGATCCGGAGGGGATCCTCACATGGAAGCGGATCGCCTCGGGGCTGTTTCAGCCGCTGGGGCTGAAAGTGATTGGCGGCGTGATCCATGTCGGCTGCCGCGACCGGATCGTGCGGCTTGTCGACCTCGACGACGACGGTCAGATCGATCGCTACGACACGGTCAACGACGATCACCAAGTGACCGAGCATTTCCATGAGTTTGCGATGGGCCTCGAGACCGACGCCGCCGGCAATCTCTATTACGCCAAGAGCGCCCGCCACGCCCTTCCGGCCGTCGTGCCCCACCATGGCACGCTCCTGAAAGTCTCGCCCGACGGGGCGACCACGGAGATCGTGGCCCGCGGCTTCCGGGCGGCCAATGGCGTGTGTGTCGAGCCCGACGGCACGTTTTGGGTAACCGATCAGGAGGGGCACTGGAATCCGAAGAACCGGATCAACCATGTCCGCTCCGGCGGCTTCTACGGCAACATGTTCGGCTATCACGACATCACCGACGCCCGCGACGAAGCGATGGAGCCGCCGGCGATCTGGATCACGAACGCCTTCGACCGCTCGCCGGCGGAGCTGCTCCGCGTGCCGGCCGACACCTGGTCGCCGCTGGCCGGGCATCTCCTCGAGCTTTCCTACGGGGAAGGGCGGGTGCATCTGGTGCTCACCGAGCCGGTGGCCGACCCGCGCGACCCCGCAAAGCGTGTGCTCCAAGGCGGAATGCTCGCCCTGCCGATCCCCGATCTGCCGACCGGCGTGATGCGTGGCCGGTTCAATCCGGGCGACGGCCAGCTCTACGCCTGCGGCCTGTTCGCGTGGGCGGGCAACCGCACCGAGCCGGGGGGCCTCTTCCGGCTCCGTCGCACGACCAAGCCACTCGTCGTGCCGACGCAGCTCCATGCGGAGCCGGGCAAGCTCGTCCTCACCTTCCCTCAAACACTCAACCGCGAAACCGCGACCGACCCCGGCAACTTCAACGTGAAAACCTGGACGATCCGCCGCTCGGCCGACTACGGCTCGCCGCACTTCGACGAGCGCGACCGCACCGTGACCGCCGCCACCCCCTCCGCCGACGGCATGTCGCTCACGCTCGACGTCGAGGGATTTGAGTCAACGCGCTGCTACAGCCTCACGTGGGACGTCGACGCCGAAGACGGCTCCGCCGTCACGGGGACGATCCATGGGACGGTGCAGTGAGGGAGGCGACCTCAGACTTCCGCGGTCGGCCCGAGCTCGCTCATACCCCGGCCGTGGCCCGGGCGTCGGCGAGGAAGGCGTCGAGTTCGGCGTCGGTCGTCGCCCACGAGCACATGAACCGGCAGCCGCCGGCGCCGATGAAGTCGTAGAACTTCCAGCCCTTCGCCCGCAGGGCAGCCGCGTAGGCGGGACTGAGCTTCGCAAAGACTGCGTTGGCCTCACGCTTCCCGAGGATCTCCACGCCGGGGATCGACGAGAGCCCCGCCTCGAGCCGGGAGGCCGCAGCGTTGGCCCGGGCGGCATTGGTGAGCCACACGCCGTTCTCGAGGAGCCCCACCCACGGCGCAGCGAGATAGCGCATCTTCGAGGCGAGCTGCCCCGCCTGCTTGCAGCGCCAAGCAAACTCATCGGCGAGATCGCGGTTGAAGAACACGATCGCCTCCCCCATTCCCATCCCGTTCTTCGTGCCGCCGAAGCAGAGGACGTCGACCCCGACCTCCCAAGTGACCGATCGCGGCGGCACGCCCAAGGCGGCGACCGCATTGGCGAACCGAGCCCCGTCCATGTGGAGGCGGAGCCCGTGCCGGGAACAGACGTCGCGCACGGCCGCGAGCTCCCCGACAGAGTAGACGGTGGAGAGCTCCGTCGCCTGCGTCACGCTCACGACCCGCGGCTTGGGGAAGTGGATGTCGCGGCGGCGCTCGACGGCCCGGTGGATCGCGTCGGGCCCGAGCTTGGCCCGCTCCCCCTGGAGGAGGAGGAGCTTCGTGCCGTTGGAAAAGAACTCCGGCGCCCCGCACTCGTCGGTCTCGACGTGCGAGACCTCGTGGCAGAGGATCGAGTGATACGACTGGCACATCGCGGCCAGCGCCAGCGAATTGGCCGCCGTGCCGTTGAAGCTGAAAAAGATCTCAGCATCGTGCTCGAAGACCTCGCGGATCAGCTCGCAAGCCCGCGCCGTCCACTTGTCGTCGCCATAGCTCGGCACCGTCCCGGCATTCGCCTGCTCGAGGCTTGCCCAGGCCTCGGGGCAGTAGCCGGCGGTGTTGTCACTGGCAAACTGGCACCCGGGCACGACGGAAGATGGCATCGCTTCAGCCCAGCACGTCGGCTAGGACCTCCTCCGAGACGTAGATCGGCAGATTCGGATCGCAGGTCACGGCGATGGCGATCGCGTCGGAGGGGCGCGAGTCGATCTCGATCACCTCGCCCCCTTTAAGCACGCGGATCACGGCGTAGTAGGTGTGGTCTTTGAGTTCGGAGATGACGACATCCTGAAGCTCGCCGCCGAGGCTGTCGACGACGGCGACGATCAGGTCATGCGTCAGCGGCCGCGGCGAGGGATGGTGCTTGACGCGGCGATCGATGCTCGTCGCTTCGAAGAGCCCGATGAGGATCGGGAAGGTGCGGTCTCCCTCGACCTCCTTGAGATAGACCACCTGCTGATCGTTGATCTCGCTGATGATGATCCGGGAGAGTTCCATCTGGACGCTCATGACGATCCTCCGACTCGACTGACCGGTCCGGCGACTCGCGATCGGTGACATTCACCGTCGGTCGCCCCACCGTTCGCCCGCCCGCGAACTGCATTCAGTCTACCCCAAGCCGATCGGCGGGACACGCATCTGTCCTGCCGATCCCGTCGAGCGGTTTAGCCCGGCTTCCGGGCCGAAAGCTCCGAAAGCGTGGCCGTCCCCTTGACGAGCCGCTCCTCCATCTCCGTCAGCTGCTCGCGCTCCTTCTGGATG
>CAJAYZ010000583.1 GCA_903949225.1 uncultured Planctomycetaceae bacterium | reverse complement strand
TCCTCATCCGCGCCCGCTACCCGATCATCTACGTCACCACCTGGGAGGAGGAACGGGTCGAGCGTTGCCTGCGCGAGATCGCCGAGCGGCGGCGGAAGAACCTGTTCGTCTGGACGATCACGCAGGGGATCGTGAAGAGCGGCAGCGAACCGAACCGGGCCAAGGGGGGAGCCGGCAGCACCTGCGATCCGATCGCCGCCCTCGACGCCGTGGTGGCGCAACTCGAACCGGCGATCTATCTGTTCAAGGATTTCCACCACTTCACCGAGGACAACCGGGCCAATCTGACTGTCGTCCGTCGCCTGCGCGACGTCGCCCACCATCTCCGCGACACCTACAAGTCGATCGTCATCTGCGCTCCCGTTACGCGGATCTCCCAGGAGCTCAGCAAGGACGTGACGCTCGTCGATTTCGGCCTGCCGGGAGTGGAGGAATTCGGTGAACTTCTCGACCGGATCGTCGATGACGTCAAGGGGAAGCCAAACATTCACATCGACCTCGACGAGTCGGGGCGCGAGCGGCTCCTCGCGGCCGCCCGGGGGCTGACGCTGAAAGAAGCCGAGAATGTCTTCGCCAAGACGCTTGTCCTCGACGGCCGGCTCGCGGCCAGCGACGTCGACGTCGTTTTCGGCGAGAAGCAGCAGATCATCCGCAAGAGCGGGCTCCTCGAGTATTACGCCTCGCAGGCGAACCTCGGCCAGGTGGCCGGGCTCGACAATCTCAAGGACTGGCTGGCGAAGCGGAGCGTTGCCTTCACCGACCGGGCGAAGCAGTTCGGCCTACCGTCGCCGCGGGGGGTGCTCCTCGTCGGCGTCCAGGGCTGCGGCAAGAGCCTCTGCGCGAAGGCGGCCGCGAATCTCTGGAATCTCCCCCTCCTCCGCTTTGACGTCGGGAGGATGTTCTCGAGCCTCGTCGGATCGAGCGAGGAGAATGTCCGCCAGGCGCTCCAGGTGGCCGAGAGCGTCGCGCCGGCTGTTCTCTGGATCGACGAGATCGACAAGGCGCTCGCCGGGGCCGGCGGCTCCGGCGGCAGCGACGGCGGAACCTCTGCCCGCGTCTTCGGCACGCTCCTGACCTGGCTGTCTGAAAAGACGGCGCCCGTGTTCGTGATGGCGACAGCCAACGACATCAGCCACCTCCCCCCCGAACTCCTCCGCAAGGGGCGCCTCGACGAGATCTTCTTCGTCGATCTTCCCACCCTCGAGGAACGCCTTGAGATCTTCCGAATCCATCTCGCGCAGCGTCAGCGCGATCCGGCCGCCTTCGATCTCGCGCAACTCGCCCGTGCCACGGACGGCTTCAGCGGCGCGGAGATCGAGCAGGTGGTGGTCGAGGCGCTTTTCGATGTCTTCAGCAGCGAGGGGACGCTCACCACCGACGTCCTCCGCCACTCGATCGCCGAGACCGTGCCGCTCTCCAAGACCATGAGCGAGGAGCTCGTGCGCCTGCGCAACTGGGCCACCGGCCGCTCGCGGCTGGCGACCGGATCGCGGACCGCGGCCGGCGACGGCTCGCGACGGAAAATCGAACTCTGACCGTTTCCCTTCACGGAGTCCCCTCCCATGAGCACCGTGTTGATCGTCGCCCCGGTGGTGATCGCCAACTGGTCGGTCATATCCGCCGCGGTGGCGGCGGGTGTCGCCGCCGTCGGGTTCACCACCGTGGCCCATACCGCCGCCCGCGTCGGCCAGGAACTCCAGGGAGAGCGGGGGCTGACCCGCGAGGAGATCGACATCCCCGATAGCGAGGTCCTCGAGGGGGCGGCGGCGACCGGCGAGACGGTGGTGGCCGAGAAGGATGGCGTGCGGGCGGTGTTCAGCCGTGACGCCCGCGGCGCCCTGAAAGTCTGCATGGAGGGGACAGGGGTGTCGAAGTCGGAGCTGCGCCGGCTCGGCGAGGAACTGATCGGCCGCGTCACGCAACAGTATGTCTATCACCGCCTCGTGACCGAACTGTCGGCCCGCAACGTCAACATCATCGACGAGGAAGTGACGGCGGATCAGGCGGTCAAGATCCGTGTCCGTTCCTGGTGACCGAATCCCGAACACCTCCGGAGGAGACGAGCATGGCGAGCGAGGAGATCGAGATCGAGATTGGTGCCGATGGCCGCGTGACCGTCCGCACGAAGGGGATCAAGGGGGAGGCGTGCAAGGACTACGCCGCCGCGGTGGCGCAGATCATCGGCCGGATCGAGGCCAGCGAGCCGACGGCCGAGCTTTACGAGACGCCCGACGTCATCCGCCGCGTCGTCGACATCCACAACCGCCGCTGATCCGCATCCCATCCCCGCACCCGTCGGTGACGAGCCCCCATGCAGTGCTTCAGTTGCGGCTTCAACGCGATGCCCGGCAGCACCGCCTGCGGCCGATGCGGCGCGAGTCTGTCGCTTGCCAAGACGCCGATCCCGGTCGCGCCGCCGAGGGCGGGCGCGGTCGCGAAACGCATCCTGCCGGGATGGTGGGCGCTCAACCGCCATATGGCGCCGCTCCTCCTCCGGCTCGGGATCGTTGAGGCAGCGCTGCCGGCCCTCGCGCTGCCGTTGGAGGTGGTCGTCCGCCCGTTGATCGCCATGGTCCAGCGGCCGGTAAGTTGGCTCCCCGGCGTGCCGTTCCTTGTCGCCGGGCACCGTGCGCCGGGATGGCTGCTGTTGGCGGTGTGGATCGCGGTGATGCTTTTGGCCCTCTTGCTCCACGGTCTCCCCGTGATTTTCCTGTTCCTCGTCGGAGGGGCTCTTGCCCTCCACGCCGCGTCGGCCCTCCAGGCCACAGGGCTCCCTTGTCGCAGTGTCGGTGCGCGGCTTGCCGGCATCGTCACCTGCGCCGTCGTGCTCCTCGGGCTCCTCTATCTGCCGCTCGGGTGGGGCATGATGCGGCTCGTCGGGGGAGGCTGGTGGGTCGTGCCGGTGCGCGTCCCCGCGAACATCCCGCCGCTTGCTGAAGGGGACATCATCTGGCTCGATCGCTCGGCCAGGCCCAAGGTAGGCGACGTGGTCGTCACCTTCCGGCCGCAGACGCTCCGCCGCGTCCGGGCGCTCGCGGGGCAGGAGGTGGCGATGGTCGATGGCGTCCTGCTCGTCGACGACGTCCCTTCCCCCTGGCAATCGGCGCTCCGGCCGCTCGCGGAGGGGGTCCGGTTCACGGTCCCGGACGGTCGCTGCTTCGTGCTCCTCCCGGAGTCCTATCCTCCGGGTGGAACGCCCCCGTCCGCAACGCCGCAGCCGACGGGCGGCTGGCCGTTCAACCGTCAGCCGATGTGGACGGTGGTCGTCGGGGAGCGCGAAATCCGCGACACGGGCGAGGGCTGGCTGCCATCTCTCGGCTCGATCGAAGGACGGATCGTCGGCAGGAGTTATCCTTTGACTCGGTTCGGCCGAATTGAATGACCGGCCGTTCGGTCGCGGAGGTGTGCCATCGCCCGGTTCGACAAACTCGAATTGCCCGAGGACGAGGATCCGCAACCGCGGCGCGGTGCTGCAGCCCCCGCGGCCCCCGCGGAGAAGGATGCCGCCCATTGGCTGCGCCTCGCCGACGAGCAACGCCGGGCGGGGAGCCATGAATCGGCGCTGCGGTTCTATTCGCGGAGCCTCGAGGTCGACCGCACCGTCGTGGCCGGCTGGCTCGGTCAGGTGCAGATGCTCGTGCAGCTCGGCGAGTATCCCCAGGCTGATGTGTGGGCGAAGAAGGCCCTCGAGATCTTCCCACAGCATGCCGAGATCCTCTCGGCGGGGGGGCAGGCGAAGTGCCGGATGGGGGCTTTGCCTGAAGCGCTCGCGATGTCGGACGGGGCGCTGGCCCGTCCCGGTGAATCGGCCTACCGCTGGCTCGTCCGCGGGGAGATCATCCTCGCCCAACGGGAGCGTGGCGACGACCACTGCTTCGACAAGGCCCTGATCCTCGACCGCGATTGGCTCGTGCCCCTCGAAGCGGCAACGGCTTGTCTGTTTCACAACGCCCCGGCCAAGGCCCTCAAGCGAGCCCAGGAAGCGGTGGAGCGGGGCCCGGCGTCGCCGCGCTGCTGGTTCATCCAAGGGGAATGCCAGCAGAGGCTGGGAATGGATTC
>CAJAYZ010000582.1 GCA_903949225.1 uncultured Planctomycetaceae bacterium | reverse complement strand
TGACGGCCGACTCACAATTGCGCTGGGTCGGCCCGGAGAAGGGAGTGATCCATCTGGCGGCGGCGGCGGTGATCAACGCCGTCTGGGATCTGTGGGCCCGCGTCCAAGGTAAGCCGGTGTGGCGGCTGGTGGGTGAGATGTCGCCGGAGGAGTTTGTCGCCGCGGTCGACTTCCGCTACCTCGCCGACGCGCTCACTCCAGCAGCCGCCCTCGAGATACTCCGCGCCCAAGTGCCGCACAAGCCGGAGCGGATCGCGCACCTGGTCGACTCGGGCTACCCCAGCTACACGACCTCCGCCGGCTGGCTCGGCTACAGCGACGAGGCCCTCCGGGAGAAGTGCCGGGATTTGAAAGCCCGCGGCTGGTCGCACTTCAAGATCAAGGTCGGCCGCGATCTCGAGGACGACCTGCGCCGCTGCCGCGTCCTCCGCGACGAGATGGGGCCGGAAGCCCGGATGATGATCGATGCCAACCAGGTGTGGGACGTGCCGGAGGCGATCGAGTGGATCGGGGCGCTTGCCAAGTTCGACCCCTGGTTTGTCGAGGAGCCGACCCACCCCGACGACATCCTCGGGCACCTGGCGATCGCCCGCGCGATTGCACCGATCCGCGTTGCCACCGGGGAGATGTGCCACAACCGGATCATGTTCAAGCAGTTCATGCAGTCGGGCGCGCTGCAGGTCTGCCAGCTCGACAGCTGCCGGCTCGGCGGGGTCAACGAAGTGATGGCGGTGCTGTTGCTCGCCGAGCGGTTTTCGATCCCCGTCTGCCCGCATGCCGGCGGCGTCGGCCTCTGTGAATACGTCCAGCACATCAGCATGATCGACTACGTCTGCGTGTCAGGCACGCTCGACGGCCGCGTCGCCGAGTATTCCGACCACCTCCACGAGCACCTCCACGATCCGGTGGTGATGCGCGCCGGCTGCTACATGCCGCCGGAGATGCCGGGCTACGGGGTGCGGTTCACCGACGCGGCGATCGAGCACTTCTCGTTTCCCCGCCCGGGGGCGTGAGCTTGGGCGCTCAGTCCTATTCCGACGGCACCCCATCAAAGCACCACGACAGCGACGTCGCCTAGTCTTCGCCCAATCCAGGCGGGGGTGTGTTGATCGCGTCGAGCCGCCGCCAGAATCTTGCGATCTGCTCCGGATTCCGCTCCACCATGTCCACGTACGACTGGAGATCGCGCCCGAGGAAAGGTGGCCCGATCACAAGAAGCCCTTCATCGACCAGATTGGCCACCCAATCTCCCGGCATCTCTCCAGCCACCGTCTTGCACATCCACGCCGGAACCCAAACCGGAAATTCCCCTTCGTCCTCGACGACCAGGAAAGCCACCACTCCCTGGTACACCGTGATTGCATGGACTTCATAGTCCTGCCCAACGGTGAATGGAACGTCTACCGGGATGAACGGAGCGACACTTGGCGGAGCGCCCTTTCGCGATGTCCGTGTCATGGTGACCCGCATGGTTCACATCCTCAACGTGTACCGGGCAAAACAATCTTTAGATCGTCGATCTCACCGGTAATTGTATTACGAACATAATGAACTATAATTCGACCTTCACGACCACCCGGTTCCACGAACGTCTCCATCTTCACCCATCCGCCCGAGCTAGGCCATCGTGGATCTGCCAATGGTAAGCGGAGTTGTATCCCTGCTTCGGGCTTTGCCAGCACCTCTTGGATCGCCATTTGCTCACGAAGATTTCTGGGCAGTGTCGTGCCCTTCGAGAGGTCTGCCGTCGAGCCTTTCCCCAACGGCTGTCGAATGACAATTCTTGCCGCGTCGTCGCCCTTGGTGACAAACCACCAGAACCCTGCGACTTGGGCTCCGCCATCCGTGACAACGATGATCCCAATGTCCTTGAGGACTCCCACGATACCGGGGCCCCACTGCTTTACTGCTTCTTTCGTCGATTCTCCCCCAGTCCGATCCTCCCATGTGGCGAGCTTTCCCGTCTTCCTATCGATCAAGCGATTAACTTCTCGCCAATTTGGATCGTCGTCTTGGGAATTTCCCGCGGGCTCTGTGCCCGTTGGCGTCGGCTGTTGAGATTGAGCTGCTCCGGTCTGCTTGTCGGCAAGCTGGACAAACTGCATTCCCTCCTCATCGCCCCTCCACACACCCGAGGCGAACACGGGTTCGTCGCCGCTGCCGGGCTGGAAAACGAGCGGCCTGATCGTCGGTCCCGATTGGGTATCCGCCAGCGAGCTTATGGTTGCCCCGGTTGATCCCGGCTGAGTCCGCGCGCCGGCAGCGGTGGCCTGCGAGAAGTCGTAGCCAACGAATGGCAGCCCTCCTGCTCCCAGGGCAGCCGTAGGGGCTGCTTGGCCCACCAACGAGCCGCTGGTGTATGGCGTCAGAAGTGCCGGGCCTTTCGTATTCACCCCGCCGCCGGTACCAGAGCCAGCGAAGCCGGCACCATATCCAGATGGACTCTGCAGACAGAGGGCTCCGCCCACGGGCCCGCCGCCAGAACCTGTGGGCAAAGCGGGAAGCGACGAGGCGCCCGACGAACTTGGCGCGGAGCTCGAGCAGGAGAGAATGATGCCGCTGGGATCAAGAGCACCGGTTTCAAGCGGGGCGGTCGGAAGCACCGAGGCGCTCCACGACTCGGGCCCCAGTCCAGCGAACATCGCCCGGGGTTCTAGAGCCTCAAACAACGCCC